>JAGADS010000255.1 GCA_017613485.1 Treponema sp. | reverse complement strand
GGACGCATCCTTAAGCCAACTGGAATAGAGGATCAGGTTGACGGCGACAAGATTACGGCCATAGACGAGACTCCTCTGGATGATCAGGAAGGCGAAGATCCGGTTACAACCGAGGAAACAACTGAAACAACCTATTCCGCCGCGGAAAGGTGAGCAAAATCCAACAATACGGCAGACTTACAATCTGAAAATCCTCAAATTTCCCGACTGTAACCTATTATGGTAGCGGAGGTTTTATTTTATATGAGAAACAAAGGAAAATATCTATACAGCGTTTTTTATCTCGTTGTCTTATTTGCAGTCAGCGGCTGTTCAGGAAAACTCTCTGTTCAGGCCAAATCTGACATGGGTGCGGACATTCAGTTCTCTGCATCGGTCGGTCAGGTAATATCCTCAACTCTGTCATCACTCAGCTCAAGCATTGCGGGCGGAAAATACAGCGGCGGAAGCCAGAACCTGTTCTCTGCCACAGAGATCAAGAAAGCCTTTAACGGAAGCGATTTTACTGACGTCACGGTTACAACCCCAAGCTCCGACAGCCTGAATATGAGTGCGTCAATTCCATCTGCATCAAAGCAGACACATGCAACGGGCGGAATCCGTGCCTCGGATATCGTGAACTGTACCTCAAACAAGATGGTCCTGCAATTCTCTCCCACAAGCCTGCAGAAATTAAGCGCGGACCTTCCCAAGGACACAAAGACCTACCTTGACCTGTTCATGGCACCTGTGTTTACCGGGGAAAAGATGGACAAGAGTGAGTATAAGATGCTGATTGCCTCGATTTACGGGGATCAGATAGCCTCCGAGCTTGACAAGGCACAGATTACTGTGAGCCTTTCATGCCCCAAGGGTAAAAAGATTTCTTCCACAAGCCTGCCTTCAGGAGCAAAAGTGACATCCTCCAGCGCAACATTCGACTTGCCGTTGATGGACTTGCTTACGCTTTCCGGAAGCAGATCCTACAGCATCAGCTGGTAGCCTGGTTATTTGAAGGGAAAAAGCTGTCTATCGTAAAGTGAATCAGATGACGGTTCTCTGACAGATTGTCTTTCCCTTCAACTGCCTGGGTAAAAATGGCACTTTCAAGAAGACTGTACATCAAATCAACCACATCCTTTATTGAATCACCCTGGAGTTCTCCGTTGTCATGGGCACGGATTATTATCATGTTCAGAAGGTGCTCTACACGGATTACACGTCGGGCAATCAAGTCACCTGCGTTTTCTCCTGTTTTCTGAATCTGAATAAGATATACCAGAAGGATCTTGAAGAGCTTTGTGTGCTTCTCGCATTCATCAAGGATTGCATCCATCACGTTCTTAAGGCAGTCAGATGTACTGAGCTCCTTGTTCCTGATGATCTGAAGCAGTTGTTTTTCAAGCCGTTCTGTCAAATCCTTTATGCTCCAGACAAAAATCTCACGCTTGTTCTTGAAATAAATGTACAGTGTAGTACGCGTAATCCCGCAGCGGTCAGCTATCTTCTGGAACGTAACGTCCTCGTAGCCTTCCTCGATGAATAAATCCAGTGCCTTGCCTAATATCTCGTGCTTACGTTTCTCGTGTTCAACAACTACTGCCATGTTTCAGCCCTTATTGGTTTCCCTTATACATATAAAAAATCGTGTCCAGATTTCCAGCCTTGATTGACTTTATCTTGTCTGCGCGGCGGCCTATGCTGTCCTGAAAAATTTCCTGGTTCGTAATGAATCCCATCTGCCATCCTGCAAAATCATTGAACAGGTTCCCCATGTCCTGGTACAGTTCCTGTGCGGCCTTTTCGTCACCAAGACGTTCACCATACGGTGGATTTGAAATGAGCATTCCCTCTGGATACGGTGCCCTGAGTTCCCTAAAGTCGCTGGTCATAAAGTCTGGCCTGAGGATTTTTGCATCGCTTCCTATCATCTGGAGTGCCCGTCCGGCAGTTACGCATGCATGTTCGGCATTAATCCTTGCACGGTCAATTGCGGCTGGATCTATGTCGCTTCCGGTAATACGGCATTCAACATCGGGGCGTATCTTTGTGGCGGCTTCTTTCTTCAGCTCCACCATGCGGTTCTGATTGAAGATGGCAAGTTTCTCGTATGCAAAATGGCGTCCAAGTCCTGGCGCTATGTTCCTGGCATAGAGTGTGGCCTCAATCGCGATTGTTCCGCTACCACAGAACGGGTCATGCAGCGGGGTTTTCCTTTTCCACAGCATTTCCTGAAGCAAAACGGCGGCAGTAGTTTCCCTGAGGGGGGCGATTCCACCTTCTGTCCTGTAACCGCGCTTGTGTAGGGCATCTCCGCTTGTATCAAGAAGAATCATGGCCTGGTCCTGGTCAATGTAAACACGTACATCACAGCGTTCCCCGGTTTCCGGCAAAGTGGTGATGTGCCAGGTGTCCCCAAGCTTCTGATAGATTGCCTTTTGAATCATTGCCTGAATTGAATGCTCAGAGTTGAGCTTGCTTTTATGTACCCTTACCTTGTCCACAACAACACGGACATCCTTCTTCAGGTAATCCTGCCATGGCGCGGCATAGCAACCGTCAAACAGAGCGGTAAAATCAGGGGCAGAATATCTTGCCAGCTGAATATAAACCCTGTCACAGGTACGGAGCCACAGATTTGTAAGGTAAAGAGCATCCTCATCACCGGAAAAGAATACACGTCCAGGTGCATTTCCATTCAACCTGCAACCCAAGAGCTTGAGTTCATTTCCCAGTATTTTTTCTGCTCCAACGGCACATAAAGCCACATAATTCAACATAATGACATTTTACCGTTTTTTGTCATTTTAATCAAG
>JAGADS010000254.1 GCA_017613485.1 Treponema sp. | reverse complement strand
TGTAGTCAAATTCGAAAACAGTCAGAGGCTTTACAATGCCATAAAGGAAAAAGGCCATGACATTACATTTGCGGAATATGAAAAAGGCGGACATGGATTCGGAATGAACAACAATAAATTCATGAAACGCACGCATTGGAACGAGGATTTATATTCTTGGCTTGAACAGAGGGGATTTACAAAATAACATCATGAAAAAGAACAGGATTTTTTCCATTAAATATTTTATTTACGATTTTCTCCATATCATATCTTTCTTACCCGGATTTATATGGTGGCGGCCAAAACACATTTACGAAAGCAAAGAGGCTAAAAAGAAAATCAGGGGTGGAGCACTTTTAATTTCAAATCACCAGGGGTTCACAGATCCTGTATTTCTTCTTTATGGATTCTGGTACAGGCGTCTTCATTTTGTTGCCCTCAAGGTTTTCTTCAATACAAAATTCAAGAACTTTTTGTTCCAGCAATTCCAGTGCATTCCAATCGACCGTGAGAACATGAGCATGGAGACATTTCGTGAAATAGTCGGGCACTTGAAAAATGATGAGGTAGTCGCAATTTTCCCAGAGGGCAGAATCAATACCGGCAAGGAAGAAATTCAACCATTAAAATCCGGCATGGTGCTTATGGCAATGCAAAGCGGGAAACCAATTTACCCAGTCTACATTCAGAAAAAAAAGGGAATACGCTACCGGCTTCTTGTTGTTGTGGGAGAACCGATACACGTTGTACAAGGCAACGGATTGAACATGCAAGGGATTGAAAACGCTACAGAGAAACTGTATAATAAAGAAATCCAGTTGAAAAAACTAGCTGATTCATATTATTCAAAATAAGAAAAACGCTGGTCATGGATACATACAATTTTCTTTTTAGGAGTTGCATATGCCTGTTACAACAAACGAAGTATTTAAAAAGTATACTGACGAGAAAACTTTTTCTAAAATTGTTGATTACGAATCTGTTTCAGAAATGTGGGAACACTGCCTCAATGAATATTCTGATTTAAATGCTATATGCTATGACGGAAATCATTACACTTATAAGAAAATTGAAGAAGATGCCTCTTCTTTCAGGTCAGTACTTAAAAATGCCGGTGCCGAGAAAGGAGAACGTATCGGACTTTTGTGTGCAAACTCATACGATTTTGTAAAAGCATTTGTCGCAATAACAACAGCAGGTTATTCAGCTGCAATTCTTCCTCCACATCTTGATGATAAATCTGTTTTCGGATGTTCAATGATATTGGGTCTCAAGCGAATTGTTGCACAGGCTTCTCTTCTTGAAAAAACCGGAATAGCAAGTGCCAAAGGAATAAAAATTATTACCACAGAGGAAAATTCTACACAGTCACTTCCACCAGTAAAGACAGACGGTAAAGCTGAATGTGTCCTCATGTTCACAGGTGGTACCACAGGCAAAAGCAAGGCTGCCATATTGACTAACGAAGCTGTCATGCAGGGAACAGTCAACGGATGTTACGGCTACAAGGATGTTTTCAATCAAAAATACATTCTTGCACTTCCTCTTTCCCATGTTTTCGGTCTTATCAGAAACCTGACCACTTCACTTTATACCGGCAGCGAATTATTCATCTGCAAAAACAACAAGGATATGTTCAAGGACATAGGCATGTTTGCTCCAACTGTTTTTGTCTCAGTACCTGGTCTTATCGAGCTTGGATTAAAGCTATCAAATCAAATGAAGACTAATCTTTTCGGTCCAGCCATGAAGTATATCATCGCAGGTGCCGCAACTGTTTCTCCATACCTCATCACAGAATGCAAAAAGCTTGGAATCTCTCTGTTGCCTGGTTATGGTCTTACAGAAAGTGCCAACCTTGTTTCTGGTAATCCTGACAGCATAGATAACCCTGAATCTGTCGGCTTCCTGTTCCCTAATCAGGAATACCGCATTGAAAACGGAGAACTCTGGCTCAAGGGACGCAACATCTTCTCTGGTTATGCAAGTGAACCACAGGAGAATGAAATTGCTTTCCAGGACGGATGGTTTATGACAGGCGATTTAGTCCGTATTGATGAAAAAGGATATCTTTACATAACTGGCCGCACAAAGGAGATAATTGTACTGCCTTCCGGAGAAAACATCTCACCGGCTGAACTGGAGACAAAATTCAATGAGCTTGATTTTGTTCAGGATTCACAGGTATTTGAGGATGTTGATGCAAACGGAAACCATTTCCTGGCCCTTGAAATTCTTCCGCGTCAAAGTGAAGTAGAAAAAATTACAGCCGACAACAAAATTGAATTCATGACAAAGAAGCTTGAGGAGATCAATCTTAATCTGCCTTCGTTCCAAAGAGTTTCAAGAATTACCGTACGTGACTCAGATTTTGAGCGTACTCCCAGCATGAAAATCAAGAGGTACAACAAATGCAACTAAGCCGTGATGAAATCATCAGCAAACTTAAGAGCATCCTGGTTTCCGCGGACGATAAATATTCCTCAATGGTGGACACAATTAACGACGGCACTTCGCTTATAAATGAGCTGGGGCTGACTTCTGTAGGAATGCTGTATCTGGTAATCGTCATTGAAAACACTTTTTCCATCCAGTTTGAGAATGTTGGGATAGATGATTTCAAGACATTCGGTGATATAGTAAATTACATCGAGTCCAAGCAAGTATGAAAAAAATCATAACTATCCTGATAGTTGTTTTGTCGATTCTTTATCCGGTACTTGTATTTGTCTTTTTATATTTTCTTAAAACTCCTGTCCGTGTACTTTCCATTTTTATCATCATAGTCGCGGCAGGAATTTTTCTTTCTTTTACCTCAAGAAATAAAGGTACTAAAAAGAACCTAATCGACATAAGGCAGATTATAACGCCTATTTTACTTTTGACGGCAGGACTTTTGTGTCTTTTAACAAATAAAATATTTTTCCTAAAACTATATTCCGTTTTCCTTTGTGCGATTTTCCTTTTTCTTTTCGGGAGCACTCTTTTTTTTGAACCCACAATGATTTTTAGATTTGCAACTCTGGCAGATAAATCAATAATCGGTTCTTCTTATGAAGAAAAAGTCAAAAATTATTGCCGTAATATTACAATAATCTGGTGTCTGTTTTTTATTCTGAATGGAACACTTTCGACCCTTACCGCCTTTTCCCAGAATATTTTTAAAATCACAGAAGAACAGGCTGATAAAATCTGGACTATCTATAACGGTGCCATTTCATACATACTAATGGGTCTCCTTTTTGCAGTTGAATATCTTGTAAGAATCATCTATGACAGGCATTTAATTAAAACTGAGCCTCTTTCCAAACTCAGGCTGTTTTCAAGAAAGGAAAGTCATATTCTCTGTATTTCCAAAACAGATAAAACCAAAAAAACATGGTGTGATTTTTTATCCGAGACAGAATGCCTCAGAAATAAATATGCAAGCACCTCAGACAAACAAATTATCCTCGGTAAATTGAATGAATGGGATTTCCTTATAAATCTATGTGCCGTTATCCAAAGCAAAAATATTCCTGTAATAGACTTTTCAAACAGCAGTACCCCAGAGATAGATTTAACTGGAATAAAAAAACACAGCAATGATATTCCACAGATACAAAGTGAAACTGCAAAAATCATAATTCATCAAGATGAGAATATAAAACAGACAACACTTTTTGAAATCGAAGAAACAATCAACTCAATTATAAAAACAAATGGAAATAAATTAGTACTTCAAAAAAATCCTTCGACACTTATTCAAAATGATGCAGAAAAGTTTCTTGAAAATTTGCTTCTTCATTTTACACTAGGATTGAAATTCTACAGTCATCGGAGCGACAGATGAAACAGAGGAAACAATTAAAAAAGAATTCTTTTATAACTCTATGGCTGATTTTTCATTTTATTGTAATCTCTTTTTTTATTGCACGTCTTATCCTAAATCATGGACATATTTCTCTTGACGCAGATCTTTTTAACATCACTCCAAAATCCATTGATTCAAAGCCTCTGAAAATTGCCGATGAAAAATTGAGTGAAACAACAGGGAATAATGCTTTTATAATCGTATCAAATCCAAATTTTGAAAAAGCAAAATCCACCGCAGAAGAAGTTTATCAAAAATTAAAGAAAAGCGATAACTTTACTTCTGTGTCACTTCAAAATGATACAGGCTCATTTTCAGGGATAAGTGAATTCATTTTCAAATACCGATGGAATTTACTTGACGATAAATCAATAGATTTGATAAACAGTGAAAACGGTGTGGAATATTTTTCCAACGAAGCACTTGCAAAAATTTATGGAATGTTTACACTGACTTCTCTTGATAATCTGCAGGACGACCCTTTTATGCTAACCGAAACCGAGATGGAAAATTATCTTATGGCCCTGCAGAATTCTGGTACAGCAATGACACTAAAAGACGGTATGCTTGTTTCAGAACAGGACAATATCTGGTACATATTAATACGCTGTGTGTTAAGCAAAAAAGGAAGCGCAATGGCAACAAATGACAACGGAGTAAACGAGATTTATTCTGTCTGTCTTCCACTTGAAAATGATGAAACGAAATTTATTTTTTCCGGAACACCCTACCACTCAAGCGACAGTTCTTCCAAAGCATCAAGGGAAATAACACTTATATCCATTATATCTCTAATCACTGTTCTTATTATTTTAATATTTGTCTTTAGGACGCCTGTACCTATTTTATGCTCCATTGCATCCATTACTGTTTCAGTAGCAGCGGCATTTGCTTTTACTCTTGCAATATTTGACAAGCTCATGATTTTAACTCTTGTTTTTGGCACATCCCTCATCGGCTCCTGCATAGACTATAGCCTTCATTATTTTGTTCATTGGGCAGGAAACCCTGAGCTGAATTCAGGAAGTGAAATCAGGCATCATCTTCTACGTGGTTTAACAATGGCGATTGTTTCAAGCGGATTGTGTTATGCAGTTCTTATCTTTGCACCATTTGAGCTGTTAAAGCAAATCTCCGTGTTTTCTCTTATAGGCTTAACAAGTTCTTTTCTTACGACAATCTGCATCTACCCTGCCATTCCTTTACCTAAAAGAGAAAGAGTCTTACGGATTAAAACGTTATATCAAAATCCAAAAGACAACAGGGCCAAGAAAACCATTTCCATCTGCATACTGTCTGCTATTGCCGTCTTCTCTATCGCTACTGGATTCGTAAATAAAAAATATATCGGAATTGAAAATGATATTTCAAAATATTACACTATGGAGGGGCGTCTTCTAGAAGATGAAGTCAAATCTGCACAGATTCTTCAATACAGTCCAACAGGATGGTTTGTTATTTCCGGTGACAGTGAGAATGAAGTCCTTAAAAACGAGGAAGATTTTAGAAAAACTCTTTCACAGGAAAACTCACTTGAAAAATACCTGAGCACAACTCTTTTTATTCCTTCAGTTGAACAGCAGGAAAAATCACGTGCCGCATGTGAAAAACTTTTGGAAACAGCCGAAACCCAATATGAACTTCTTGACATGGAAACAGATTACGCAGAACTGTTAAGGAAAGAATTTAATCAATCAAGCAATGACTATATCTCTTTTGAAAAAGGCACAGTACCTGCTATATTAACCGAATCAATTTCTTCTGTTTACCTTGGTAATATCAACGGACGTTATTATAGCGTTCTTATGCCTAACATGACTCTTGATGAAAAAGCTTTGTCAGAAATCACAAACGGAAATTCAAATGTTTCATTTATAAGCAAGAGAGCCGACATCAGCTCCTCACTGGATAAGCTCACAAAAATGGTTTTGCTTTTCTTTGCAGGAACTTATGTATTGATTTTCATTATCCTTACGATTTATTATTCATGGAAGAAGGCCCTGAAGATTATCTCTGTTCCACTTCTCATTATCCTGGCGACCTCATCTGTCTTTGCACTTTTAAAAACAAAGCTGGAATTCTTCTCTGTAACCGGAATGATTCTTGTGTTCGGTCTTGGACTTGATTATGTTATTTATATTATTGAAAACGAAAAGAACAGTGAATCAAAAACATCAAGACTTGAACCTTTTACAATTGCCCTGTCTTTTGCAACAACAATTATTTCCTTTGGTGCACTTGCCTTGTCATCATTCAAACCTGTTCATCTTATCGGGCTTTCGATTTCAATCGGACTTGCAACCGCATTCATCAGTTCATGGTGTTACAGCAAACAGAAATCATCGTCTGAAAATCAAT
The DNA here is from genome assembly GCA_017613485.1 of Treponema sp. Next base: position 8,789 of record JAGADS010000254.1, on the reverse strand, counting down.
ACAAAAGCTGATCGGAAAAATCCGATGGCCTTGTAGATTTTAAGTGTATCACGGATTGGCTTAAAATGAGTGGCGTGATTCTTTTGTGAATCATATATTGTTTTTATTGGCACTTCAACTATCTCAACCTTAGTTTCCAGTGCGTTTATCAGCATTTTTATTTCAAATTCGAATCGATTATGCTTTATATTCAGGCACTCTTCCATCAGCTGTTTTGGGATTCCACGAAGTCCTGTCTGCGTGTCTGTCATATTTTTTCCATACAGATGACGGATGATTTTATTTGTATTCATGTTCCCGATAATACTGGCTTTTGGTATTCCCGGTAATGTAAAATCTCGGCATCCCATAATCAGACTGCCTGAATGAACTTCCAACGCCTCAATGCATTTTGTAATGCACTCTACTGAATGCTGACCGTCTGAATCTGCCGTTACACACCCCTTTAATTCCGATATATTATCAAGACAGTAACGGAATGCAGTTTTAAGGGCAGCTCCTTTTCCCATGTTAATGTCATGTCGAAGTACTTCAGCACCCATTGCGGCAACTGAATTAAAAATATTCATGTAGCCGTTTCCACTGCCATCGTCCACAATAATTATTTTCTTTAATCCACTGTCAATAAGTTCTTTAATTAAAGCTGAAAGTCTTTCATCTGGTTCATAAGCGGGAATGATAATCGGTATGCAGTCATGATTCTCTATACTCATGAAAAATATTCCTTAAGAAAAGTTCGGATTGATTCATCATATTTTTCACGGTTGTTTATGCGAATGTGAGAATGATTCCCTTTGTCAAACCAGACAATTTTCTTTGGTGCAACACATGCATCATAAAGTCTTTGTGCCTCATCAGGTCTGGAAAAAAGATCCTCTTTGCTGTACAGGAAAAGAATAGGTTTATTCAATCTTGAAATTCTTGTAATAGGTCCATCATTGAATGCATCTGAATGTGAATGTTTTTTTATCAGGGCCATTACAATAAGTGTTGTCGGGAATTTGGGATATCCGCCTTTTTTAAGATGATTGATGAATGAATCACGGAACGTGGTAAACATTCCATCGGCAACAAGTCCCTGAATATAATCCGGACAACTATTGTCGATCAAGGCATAGAGTGCAGAAGCGGCACCGATGCAGATTCCATGGCAAATCACCGAGCGGTTTTTCTTTTCATCATGCAGGAATTTTCCCCACGCAAGTACATCCACCCATTCTGAATATCCCACATTATTGAATTTTCCTTCTGAAAGTCCATGACATCTGATATCCGGCAAAAGAAGATTGTATCCCATCTGTCGGTATGGTTCAGCAAAATAGCAGCTGTAAAGGCAGCTTTCACTTCTACCCGGCAAAACTATGGCAGCCTTGTCATATCCAAAATCAAAATACCATGCCACAAGTTTAAAACCGTCACTTACAATAGAAACTTCCTTACGGTAAGAGGCATACTGCTCGCCCCATTTTTCTCCTTCCTCAAACATCGTAACCTGCTCAGCATCTTTTGTTTCTGAGCATTTGCGTCCCCATTTTTCTTTCTTCGTCCTGACAAGAAGTATACGATATACGATAAAAGGTGGAAGAATCAAACCGATTACAAGATTAACAAATAAAAATATTCCTAGAATAATCAGCAACGTAACCATAATCAAAAACCTATCATAAAAAGATAAACGTCCTGTCCACCGGGAACAACATTGATTTCCAAATCAGGTAAAAGTTCTTCTATTGCATTTTCAAGTTCTTCCGTCATTTCCGGACTTGCATTTGCTCCAGTCGCAATCATGCAGGAATCTTTTGAGTCAATTTCTGGAATCTTTTTTATTGCCTGTGTTATTACAGACTTTATGTCCTTTCCTCCAGCCACCAGATCATTTTTGTATATTGCAATACAGTCTCCCTTTTCACATTCCATCCCATTTTGATTATACTGTCGGGAAACATAGGCAAGAGAAATGACATCCACACTTTCAGCACTTTCTTTCATCAGGGCAAAGTGTTCCTCAAAATCATTGGTCTCAAGCTGACTCAGGGCAAGAGCATAATAACCTTCCATCATGGTTTCACAGTCCAGTATGGAAACATTTGTGCTATGTGAAATTTCTATCGCCTGTTTTGCGGCAAACATAACATTCTTGCTGTTGGGCAGAACTACGATGTGATCTGCATTCAGTTTTTTATATGCATCTACAAATTCCCGTGCGGAGGTATTCATTGTGCTGCCACCGTCAAGGATAATATCACAGTTAAAGCTCTGAAAAAGATCCTTTATTCCACCTCCATTTGCAACGGCAATTATCGCAAGGTCTTTCTGGGAAATCTTTGGTTCCTTGTTTTTAATGTGTGCCTCATGCTCGTTCTTTTGAATCTGCATGTTGTCCATCTTGAATGTAACAAATTCCCCGTATTCCTGTGCAAGCTCTATTATGCGATAAGGCTTTAAGGTATGAATGTGAACCTTTACCCTGCTGTCCTCCTGAAAGGCCACTATAGAAGAACCATATTCCTTGATTTTTTCTATGAACGAATCGATTTGGAAATCCTGATTATAGGAAGAACCGTCCATCAGCTGAAGAATGAATTCCGTGCAGTACCCTTCCTGAAAAACACTTGTCCGGTTGAAATTGTCAAACTGACTGGCAGAAGAATTATCATCAACTGAATTTTTATGTTGTATTGAAGATTCAATTTCAAAATCCTGATCACGGTTCATAAGTCCGTTCAGCATACCTTTAAATATGCAGACAAAACCACAGCCCCCTGAATCAATTACGCCCGATTCCTTTAATATGGGTAGCATGTCCGGGGTTTCCTGCAGAACAATCTCCATCTCACGGATATAATCAGAAAGAAGAGAATCTACAGAATCACCTACAGACGAAAGATTTGGACGGACATTCTCGATACCAAGACGTGCCACGGTTAGCACTGTTCCCTCGACAGGTTTGATGACAGAGCTGTATGCCGTCTTATAGGCACAGACCAAAGCCTCAAACAAATCAGTGGAGGTTGCAGATTCCTTATCAACAAGATAATTGGAAATACCTGAGAAAAATTGAGAAAGAATTACACCGGAATTTCCTCTTGCTCCCAGAAGGGTTCCTTTTTTAATATCCTTAAGATAGTCCCCAAGGTGAGAAGACGAAGAGGCAGAGAGAATTCCGTGTTGCAAAGTTAAACGCATGTTAGTTCCCGTGTCACCATCCGGCACAGGAAATACATTCAAATCGTTAATTTCCGGTTCGTATTTCTGGATCCTTATAAGTCCAGCTTTTAACATCCGTTCAAAATCATTTCCATTTATTCTGGAGACAGCCATAACTCTATTTTTTCTTTTCGATTAATTCCTTTATAAGTTTTCGCTCTTCTTCCAGATTTTTAGAAAGTGGTTTTCCGAAATAATAAGCACACATAACGCCAGGGCCCATGTTAAGTCCACAACCGGCAAATACTTCTGTTTCATAAATTGCACGTGGATGGAAGCGCTCCTGAATCAGTTTCTTGTATGTCTCTGCCTGTTTTTCACGCATTGAGTTACAAATCAAAATATCCTGATTCTGTGGATCGACAATGGTTTCGGCGATGTAATCAAGCTCTATCTGCATGGCCGTTTTTTCGCCCTTGATATTTGCAATAACAGTAGGAAGACCGTTTTCTCCGACTTCTGCAATAGGTTTGATTCCCACAAGCTGACCGAAGAATGCCTTTGAATTGCTGATTCGTCCTTTTTTTGCAACAAAAGAAAGATCATCAAGCCATCCAGCCTGACGGAATGAAGACATGTTGTCTGTAAGGAATTTACCGGTTTCTTCTACGGATTTTCCCTCGTTGCGCATCTGGGCAGCCTTTATCAGCATAAGACCATAAGCCGGACCGTAACGCAGCGTATCAATGCAGACAATTTTTACGTCGGGATATTTTTCATTTACAGCCTTTTTTGCCTGAAGCGTAAAATTGTAGGTACCGCTTATTGAAGTTGAAATGGAAATGCTAAGGATATCCTTTCCTTCTTTTGCATAAGACTCAAATCTTTCGGTAATCTCTGCCACGTTGGCAGGACATGTTTTGTAAATATCCGGGTTTTTCTTTATCTGAGAATAGAATTCATCCCTTCCGAATATATCCCATTCAAGATTCAAGTTCTTTTCTGCTCCATCAGGGAAAGTAATATGTCCCGGAACAAAATCTATCTCAAATTCCTTACGAATTTTCTCATTTAATTCACAAAATGAATCAGTTACAATTACAAAACTACCCATGGGAATCTCCTAATAAATTCTTAGTTTTATGTCGCTCCAGTTTATCATAAATTCTATGGATTTTTCAAGTATTAAGGAAAAACTAGATTTTTCAAAAAATGTATAGTATAATTTTAAGAATGAAAGTAAAAGACTATTTTTTCAAGCGCTATTCAATTTTTTTTGGTTTGTTTTGTGTGGTGGCGAACATTTTTTCCGTTCTTTTGGCAAACCTGACGAATTTTTCCATGCCAAAAGATGTTACCATGGACCAGTGGTTTGATTTTCTACAGAAACACAATTTTTTCATCAATTTGATTACAATTCTTTGCTATATTGTACCGGTTTTGGTCTGTGTCCTTTACACCGTCCCCATTGTGAAGCTTAGGCCCAGCGATGAAAAATACAAGCGTATTGCAGTTCATATTCCAGCCGTATATGCCCTTGCAGGAATTCTGGGATGGATCATTAATTTTCTTATAGAAATAGTGATACTCGTATACCTGAATGTCACAAATGGCTTTGACATCATCTTCATCACGATTTCCTCAGCTTCCTCCATGATGTTTCTTTCAATGGTTTCGTTCACGACGATATTCTTTACGCTGGAAACTTTGAACCGCAATATGGTTCTTCCTCGACTTTATCCAGAAGGGGGACTTTCTTCCATAAAAAGGATGTCTGTCTCTTCAATAAGGAATCTCTTTCTGTATTATTTCTTTTCTGCGGCATTTTTCCCTTCCGCATATCTGGGAATCAGGATGTTCATGAACATACGCTACAATGTACTCAGCTCTTATTCTGATATTCTGGTAGCTATGCTGCTTCTTGTACTGGGGCTTGTCCTTACATTCATTCTCTCGGGATTTTTCTCCAAACCGCTAAAAAAACTGACTGACGCTGCAAACCATATCTCTGAGGGAGACTTTGACATGAGGGCAAAAATCAGCTCCAATGACGAGCTTGGTGTTCTGGGAGACAGCTTCAATGCGATGGCAAAATCTCTTAAGGAAAAGGAATTCATACGCGATACATTCGGAAAAATCGTTACGCCACAGGTTCGTGATTATCTTCTTGGCGGTAATGTTGAATTAGGAGGAGAGACGATTCCTGTTACAGTCATGTTCTGTGACATCCGTGGATTTACAACTCTTTCCGAGAACATGGAGCCAGAGAAAATCGTTTCCCTTTTAAACGAATATTTTACCGGCCTTGAAAAATGCATATCAGCACACGGCGGTGTAATCAATAAATACATAGGGGATGCTATTATGGCATTGTTTGGTGCTCCCATTCCGCAAAAGGATCATGCACAGGAAGCATTCAGGGCAAGCCTTGACATGAGGAAATCACTGGAGCAAATGAACAAGAACTTTGTCACAAAAGGCCTGCCGGAAATAAGATTTGGAATTGGACTCCATACAGGAAAAGTACTTGCAGGAAACATCGGAGCTGCCAGCCGAATGGAATATACTGTCATAGGAGATGCAGTTAACACAGCAAGCAGAATTGAGGGACTATGCAAAACCTACAAAACAGATCTGCTTATTTCAGAAAGCACTGCGTCCACAATAGGCGAAAAACTGATTTTTATTGACGAAGCAGAAATACGTGGCCGCACAGAGAAGGTAAAGCTTTACAGTTTTTAGCAACCCTTATTTAAAAGAAGTGATTTCTGCAAAAGACCGCGTTTCTCTTCCATAAGGAAATATCCGTTTTTTACACCCTTTCCCTTAAGGTCAACAGGAATCGGTCCCTGGAATCTGAACAAATCCTTTGCCTGGTCATAGACTGTTTCCGATACATGGATTCTCATTGATTCCCCTGAGCTTTCCATACGGCTTGCCACATTAACGGTGTCTCCCCAGACATCATAGATGAATTTTGTCTTACCGATTACACCCGCAACAATGTTCCCAGAATTAAGTCCTACGCGTATATGAACTTCATGTGGTGAAGTTGAATTGAATTTCCGAACGTCCTCAAGAAGGCCCCTGGCAAAACGAATCATCCTCACAGCTCCGTCATTATGCTCATCTTCCGTAAGCCCTGAGACTGCCATGTATGCGTCGCCTATTGTTTTGATTTTCTCTATGCCTTCTTTCTCTGCCCTCTCGTCAAATAGCGATGTCATTCCATTGAGCATTCTGACTGTCTCTTCCGCAGTCATGCCGCTGCTCATTTTCGTAAAGCCCACGATGTCGGTAAAAAGCACGGTTACATTCGGGTATTTCTGGGATATTGTCTTTCCCGGGTTTTCCGTAAGCTCCTTGGCAACAGGCTCAGGCAGAATGTTAAGGAGAAGGTGCTCTGCCTTTTCGTTTGCAATCCTAAGCTCATGTGTCCTCTTGTCAACGGTTATCTCAAGCTCTTTCTGATACCTTTCCATCATCTCAATCTCAAGACGGTGGGCACGTTCAACTGCCTTTCCAAGATTATAGATTTCAAATATATAAAGAAGGATTGCCATGTCAACGGTCGTAAGGCTTCCCAAAGGCAGTCCTGGAGTAAAAAGCTGAAGCCCCGATGCCCCGATGACACCTATAAGAACAATCAGGAGCAGCACAAAATTGATTTTCTGAATTCCCCTGTGATTTACCAGAAGACCGGCTATCATAAAAATGATTGCAACCAGCGGGAATGCATAGCTTATATATCTTATATTAGTCCTTATGTAATGATTCGTCTCATCAAGAGGATAGAACTTTCCAGAGATCTCTGCCACAATCATCACTATCATTGCTGTCACAACAATAACATCCACTACACGGAACAGTTTCGGAACAGGCCTTATTCCGTCCTGACTATGCTTATACAAATCCTTTATGTAAAGATTAAGGGAAAAGATTGCACACAGGGTGAAAAAACTGTCAAAAAACTTTGAGAGCTGTGCCGTCCAGTAAGCAAATCTACCGGGAACACCCTCATAGAGGTGCTCCAGACGTATTGAAATCATAATCAGGAAAGAGAAAATCTCCAGCAGGAAAACAGCCGTCTTTCTGGAACGAGAAATATTAGAGGTCACAAGTACCAGAACAGCAAGAATGACGGTGATTCCGCTTAAAAATAAAATCATTTCCTGCAGGTTATCTTTAAATATAGCAATATACGAGTCAAATAAGTTCATCTGCTAACCTTACTCAGATTATACATTCATTCTCATAAATCTTCAAGCAAAAAGCCTTATTCCACGGTAACCGTTATCTTCAAGTTGCTGAATGTCGGTACAGAAGAAACGGCTCCCCCCCACACAACAAATCGCAGCATTCCATTGTCTGAAATTTCCAGGCTTCTTAGCACTTCATAGCTTCTGGAATATGCAAACGGAACATTTGCAGGAGTGGGTTCCTCGCTCCAACGCAGCTGATAGGTATCCCCATCTTTCGCAATGATATTATCCCAAGCATCATTGGGATTATATATTAAATCAGGGTGAAACCATTCTATCTCCGTATTACACGTTCCGCTAACAGAAATCCTTACGTGTCTGCCGGCCGGTATACTGACAGACTCTCCAAAAACCTGTTCAGCACTCAGAACAATAAAATAGTCAAAATCAGTTGCCCCGCTTCCCCACACGTCCTTAAATGGAGTAATGCTTGAATATTCAAAAGTCTTGGTATATCCGCTTTCTGCCACACGGGTATTATGTCCTCCGCTCAGGGCAACGACCTTTACCTTTACCTGCAGATTGCTTATGACGGCTTCCGCGACTCCCTGCTCATAGCTTATTCCAAGGCTGGATCTGTCGGTATTCACAATGTCATAGTCCAGCACAATGGGCTTCTTTATGGTAAACGGAACACCCGCGGCAAGATATCCTCCGTCATTGGTCCATGTAAAGGCATGTGCACGTCTCCATTCACCTTCTTCGCCTGTACCAATCTGGATTGCAAAATACCTCAATGTTGCACTTGGAGTACCGCTGACTTCAACTTCAAGAAGTGAATCCTTTGGAATAATCTTGAATTCCTCGGTCAGATCTGCCAGTGGAAGATAGAATTCATAATTGTGCCGGTTATTGCCATTCTCATCAACCCAAGTGTTATAGGCAAATGTTTCCTTGGAACGCTTGATTGTCTTTTCAATTCCTTCCTTTACAATCTGAACCGGATTCCTTGGCTTCTCAGGCTCCTTGGCAACATTCTCTGTTGAAGAAGGCTCCTTTTTTTTTGGTGCCACATATTCTGTGCCAAAGGAAAGGCTTTGTCCTGAATTCACCATTACTGGTACGACTTCCGCAGCCGTCTGCTCTCCACTGTCTGTCTGGTCAATAACCTCAACCTGTCCGCTTACAACCTCAACAACGACAAGACTGTCTGTGGCCTCTTCCTCGCCCGCCGCAACTGAAGCTGGAACATCAGGCAATGCAAGCTTTACCTCTGCCTTGTTTGAAATCGAAATCTCTGTCTTTCCTGAATGGATTACAAGCTTGTCGCCGTCAGGAACATTGCTTTCTATGAAAATCTCACCGCCGATAAAGTCTATGCTCTTTTGATCCTTGCTCTGGAAAATCTGAATCATGGATTTTTCGTTAAGCTGAATCTTT
>JAGADS010000026.1 GCA_017613485.1 Treponema sp. | reverse complement strand
TACAAGGGCAGAGATAGAAAGCATAAGGCATGTCAACGCCGACAACATGATGAGGGTTCTCCTGGACCGCAAGTTCATCAAGGAAGTCGGTAAAAAAGACATACCGGGTAAGCCTGTTCTATATGGCACCACAAAGGAATTCCTTGAATTCTTCCATCTGCAGAGCATAGCAGATTTGCCGCAGCTGGACGAAAAAGAAAGCGAGAGGTTCGATCTTGCAAGATAAGACAGAATGGCGGCTTCAGCATTATATGGCACTGTGTGGAGTTGCAAGCAGGCGTGCCAGTGAGACAATCATTGCAGAGGGCAGGGTAAGCGTAAACGGTGTTGTTGTAACAGTGCCGGGAACCAAGGTTACTCTTTCCGACAAGGTTTGCGTGGATTCAAAGCTAATTCAGTTTGAGGCAGAAAAGCGTTATGTCCTGCTGAATAAGCCAGCAGGTTATGTTTGCTCTCTTTCCGATGAGAAAGGACGTCCTGTTGCAGCAGATTTATTGAAGGAAGCCTACAGCGAGCGTCTTTATAATGTAGGCCGCCTTGACATGTTCTCTACAGGCTTGATTATCTTTACGAACGACGGAGATTTTGCAGCCCTTCTTTCGCATCCATCTGCAGAGCTTGAAAAAGAGTACATCGTGGAGACAAGTCTTCCTCTTCCCAGAAATCTTGCACAGGATTTTATGCATGGGGTCAGGGTGGACAATGTGTTTTACCGTTGCAGGGATGCCCAGGAGCTTAATTCAAGGAAAATGCGGATTGTTCTGATTGAGGGTAAAAACCGGGAGATAAGGCGTGTGTTTGAGTCCCGTGAAATCGGAATAAAAAGCCTCACACGAGTAAGAATTGGTTCTGTCTCAATCGGAGATTTAAAGGCAGGTCAATTCAGGGATCTTAGCCCGCAGGAAATAAAGACATTGAAATCAATTTGCAATCATACAGAAAAAAAGGAAGGAATATATGGTAATAGCTATTGACGGACCGGCTGGAACTGGTAAAAGTACAGTTGCACACGAAATCGCACGCAGATTGGGGATTGTTTATCTAAACAGCGGAAGTTTTTACCGCGGTATCACACTCTATCTGATAGAGGCAGGAATAAACATTGATGACGAAAAAGCCGTACTGGAATTCGCATCTAAACTCAAGCTTGATTACGTTGATGCCCGTCTTTATGTCAATGGAAAGGATGTTGACGACCTCTTGCATCAGGATAAGGTTGATGCAGTTGTATCAAAGGTTTCTGCCATTGTGCCGCTGCGCCATCTTGTAAATGACCGTATGCGTGAAATCGTAAAAAGCCTCAGCATTATCTGTGAGGGACGAGATATGACCACGGTTGTCTTCCCGAATGCAGAGTATAAGTTTTACCTTGATGCCAGTATAGATGTTCAGGCTAAGAGAAGATTCGACCAGGGGGTAAGCAACCTTACTCTTGAGGAGATAAAGCAGGCCATAATCGAGCGTGACAGGCAGGACAAGAATAAAACCGAGGGTTCATTAAAAAAAGCAGAAGATGCAGTGTATATTGACACTTCGGACTTGACCATAAATGAGGTTTGTGAGATAATAATGTCAAATTTAACACTTAAGGGTTATTATATGGAACAGAAGGAAGTGGAAATGAATGAGGCTCAGGATCCCAGCAACATTCACGCACAATTAGAAGCATCAATCAATCAAATGGAATCCGTGGAAGGCGGTAATGTAGAAGGTACCGTTGTTGAAGTACGTGACGATACGGTTTTTGTAGACATCGGAACAGGCCGTGACGGTCAGCTGCGTATCTCAGAGTTTGGAGACAATGTGCCGGGTGTAGGTGAGAAAATCACTGTATACTTGAAGAATCCGTCAGGAAGAGACGGTCTCCCGGAAATCTCAAAGCTCATGGCAGATGAAAAGCGTCTTTGGGAAGAATTCAATATTGCATATAAAGAGAAAAAGCCTGTAGACGGAACAATTGTTTCCCTCACAAAAGGCGGATACATGGTTGATTTGGGTGGTGGAATCTCAGCATTCCTCCCGATAAGCCAGGCAGACAGCCAGAAAGTAGAAAAAGAAGAGAAACTCCTTGGTCTCAAGGGAAAGTTCTATATCGAGCGTCTTTTCACAAACAAAAAGCGCAATGTTGTAGTTAACCGCCGCAAGTATCTTGAGGAACTCATCGACGTTAACCGCGACAAATTCTTCAGCGAGGTAAAGATCGGCGATACCGTAAAGGGAACCGTAAAATCATTTACAAGCTTCGGTGCATTCATTGACCTGGGTGGATTTGACGGTCTTCTTCATATCAACGACATGAGCTGGGGACACGTTACACGTCCAAAGGATTTCGTAAAGAAGGGACAGGAAATCGAGCTCAAGGTTATCCGTCTTGATCCAGAGGGAAAGAGAATCAATCTTTCTCTCAAGCATTTCTCAGAAGATCCATGGGTACATTTTGAAGAAAGATATCATGTAAATGACATCGTAAGCGGAAAAGTAACAAAACTCACAGAATTCGGTGCATTCATTGAGCTTGAGGAAGGAATCGAAGGACTTGCACACATTTCTGAATTCAGCTGGACAAAGAAAATCAACAAGCCTTCAGACATGGTAAAGGAAGGTGACGAGGTTCAGTGCATGATCCTTGGCTATGATATTCAGGCAGGTCGTGTATCACTTGGACTCAAGCAGGTTACCGAGAATCCATGGGATACAATTGCAGAGAAATATCCTGTCAATACAAAGGTAAAGGGCAAGGTTGTAAAGATTACCAACAGCGGTGCATTCATTCAGCTTGAGGAAGGCATTGACGCATTCCTTGCAGGTGAAGATCTCTCATGGACAAAGAAGGTAAAACATCCTGGAAGCGAATTATCAGTAGATAAAGAAATCGAAGTAATCGTTACAGAATGTGATCCAGAAGCACACAAAATTAAAGTTGGTATTAAACAGCTTACAGATAATCCTTGGATTGCATTTGCAGAAGAATACAAACCGGGTTCTACAGTAGAAG
>JAGADS010000253.1 GCA_017613485.1 Treponema sp. | reverse complement strand
GAAGACAAGAAAGATATCCTTAACATCATCAGCAAACTGGATACTATCATGAAAAACCGTGACTACAAGACATGGTTGACATATCTTAATGATGAAAGCATACGCTACTGGTCAAACCGCAACAATCTGGCCAAGGCAGAAAATCGCCTTCCAGTAAAAGGGCTTCAGCTCCGCAACCTGGAGGACTACTTCAAATATGTGTTCATTCCGTCCAGAAGTGGCCGACGGGTGGACGAAATCCGCTATGAGAATGACAAGCAGGTAAAAGCTGTTCAGGTCAACGACAATACGGATGTTGTATATTACAATTTTGAAAAGGATGCAAATGGTGTATGGAAATTACGTTTGCCGTCTAATTCAGATTGAAAATAAGCCGATAATGTATTATAATTTATTGGTATATTAATTCAGGAGGAATTGATAAATGAAAAAAGCAAAACTGATCTTGACCGGATTCATCTGCATCGCAATGGCAGGAAGTGCATTCGCACAGTCAAAGTCAAGAAACGAAACAACTGTTGAGGATGAGTATCTTAGCAGCGTGGAAGATGTAATTATTACAGAATTGGCATCATCCCCAGAATATGACAATAAGATAATCGCCCTTCAGTATTTGGAAAATGCTCTGGGAGAGGGTCGTTCAACTCCTGATATGGTTAGGGCATTGACAGGACTTGCCGGTGAAGGTGTAACAACAAAAGCCCGCACAAACGGTCGTCTTATGAATAATTATCCGGATATCCGCCGCAAGGCATGTGAGCTTCTTGGACAGGTACCGACAGAAGAGTCAAAGAATACTCTTGTTCAGATTATCGCAGATGATACTGAGTCAATGGTAGTTGCAGCAGCAGTTCACTCTCTTGGTGATATCGGTCTTAATGAAAATGATGAGGTTGTAGGTGCTATTGAGTTCGTACAGCGCCGTTATGCAGCACTGAATCCATCAAGCTCTCTGGCTCTTGAGATTCTTTTTGCATACGAAAAGCTTGCTGATACTGTAACAGACAAGGCTCCGATGATTGAGTCAATTGCAGCAATTGCAGCAAATTACCGCTTTGCAACAACTGTACGTACAAAGGCTTACGATTTGATCAGGGATCTTCAGTCTAAATAAGGTTAAATAAAAATGGGGCTGTCTTTTATAAGGCAGCCCCTAAATTTTTATACGGGAGATACGGGACTCGAACCCACAACCTTCGGCTCCGGAGGCCAACGCTCTATCCAATTGAGCTAATCTCCCTTTTTTTGTCAAAAAAATCATTTTTGACCTAGACAGAATAGCTTTAATATATTAAATTGTCAACCGTAGGAAAAAAGTTGCTGAAAGGCATGGAGAGTTTTGCCTTGATTTTTTACTTTAGGAGCATAATGTGGAACCTATTATCCTTGCATCTTCTTCTCCTCGCCGTCAGGAAATCCTAAAACTTTTGAACATTCCTTTTCAGGTTCATCCGTCGCAGATTGAAGAAACCTACCCTTCTGATGTTGATACTTCACAAGTTGCCTTGCATGTAGCCGCAAACAAGGTAAAAGCCGTTATCTCATCTCTTCCCGCAGGCCAGGAGGTTCAGTGGATACTTGGAGCAGACACTACAATCGTGCTTGACGGTAAAATCTATGGTAAGCCTGATTCTGCAGAGGAAGCCGCTGAGTTCATGAATAAGTTTCAGGGAAGGACACATCAGGCAATTACAGGTCTTGTATTGTATAATGGAGCAACTCACCAGAGCACAGAGAGGTGTTCCATAAGTGAAGTTACTTTTGCTCCGATGAGTGCAGAGGAATTGAATGGTATGTAAATACCGGTGAATGGCATGGAGCGGCGGGAGGTTACCGGATCCAGGGGCTTGCTTCATGTTTTATAAAGGAAATTAAAGGTTCAGAAAGCGGCATAATGGGCTTGCCAATATTTGAACTTTATGATATTCTCAAAGCGCAGAATTATTCCTTGCTTGAATAGTTTTGCCGGGCACTGGGTGCGGACTGTTGGTCTTGTACAGTGTTACGAAATCTTCCGGGTCTATTTTAATAGATCACGAGTAAAAGGTCAGGTGGAAAATAACGGGTTGTATTGTATCCGTGAATTTTTCCGGTGAAGGAGTTAATCATGGCAGTAGTAACCATGAAGAGTCTGCTTGAGTCCGGTGTACATTTCGGACATCAGGTTAAGCGTTGGGACCCGCGCATGAAGAAGTATATCTTCGCAGAGCGCAACGGTATTCACATCATCGACTTGCAGAAGACAATCACTGCAATCAAAGACAGCTACGAGGAAATCCGCAAGGTAGCTTCAGCAGGCAAGTCAGTTCTTTTCGTAGGAACAAAGAAGCAGGCACAGCAGGCAATCCAGAAGGAAGCAGAGCGCTGCGGTCAGTTCTACGTAAACAACCGCTGGTTGGGCGGTACACTCACCAACTTTTCAACAATCAAAAAATCACTTTTGCGCCTCAAGAAAATCGAGAAGATGGAAGTAGACGGTACTTTTGACAATCTTACAAAGAAGGAAGTCGCCTCTATCCTCAAGGAAAAGGAAAAGCTGCAGAAGAACTATGGTGGAATCAAGGAAATGAAGGAACTGCCAGGTGCAATCTTCATCATCGACACCCACAAGGAACAGATTGCAGTTAAGGAAGCTCACCGCATGGGCATCCCGATCATTGCAATCGTAGACACAAACTGCAACCCAGAGGGCATTGACTTCCCTATTCCAGGAAATGACGATGCAATCCGTGCAATCAGCCTCTTTACTTCAATCATTGCCAACGCCGTAATCGAGGCAGACAATGAACAGGGCCTCAAGATTATCGAGACATTGGGTGATGACGATGACGTTATGACCGATGCTTCTACAAAGCGCGAGGACGAAGAGATTGTTGACTATTCAAACTACACTCCTACAGAAGAAAAGGAAGAGGATGTAGAAGCCGACAAGAGGGACGAAGAAGACCTGATCGACGAAGACAGGGCATATTCAAAATAAAAAAACAGGGGTAAAAAAATGGCTATTTCAGCTTCACAGGTAAAGGAACTGCGCGATTTGACCGGTGCAGGCATGATGAACTGCAAGAATGCCCTTGAAGAATCAAACGGCGACATCGAAGGCGCAATCAAGATTCTTAAGGAAAAGGGACTTGCTGCAGTTGCAAAGCGCTCAGAAAGATCAACAAACGAGGGACGCATTTTCCTGCGTCAGGTTGGCAACAAGATTGCAGCCGCATCACTTGTTTGTGAGACAGACTTTGTTGCCAAGAACGAAGAATTCATCGGATGCGGTGAAAAGATTCTTGACTTGGTATTCGAAAAGGGATATACGGAAGTTGTTCCGGAACTTTCAGACATTCTGATGGGATTTGCCGCAAAGACTGGTGAAAACATGTCTGTAAGCAAGATCACAGTTGTTGAAGTTCCAGCTGATGCAGTATCAGGCACTTATGTCCACACAGACTTCAAGACTGCCGCCATTACTGTAGTAAAGGGTTCAACAGACGACAAGGTAAAGGAATTTGCACGTGACTGCTGCATGCACCTCGTTGCATTTACTCCCGCATACCTCAAGCAGTCTGATGTTCCACAGAGCTATATCGACGAACAGAAGGAAATCTTCCGCACACAGATGGCAAATGATCCAAAGGATTCATCAAAGCCGGAAAATGTAAAGGAAAACATCCTTAACGGAAAAATCAAAAAGCACCTTGCAGAAATCTGTTTTGTAGACCAGGCTTTTGTAAAGGATGACAAAAAGACCGTTACTCAGAAACTTGACGAAATTGGAAAGGAAGTTGGTTCACAGCTTTCATTCGGTGACGTCAATCTTTTGATTCTCGGTAACTAAAAACAAAGGGGCTGCCCGCATCATGCTTCAATCTTTACGGCAATGGTGAGGACAGCCTTGTTTTTTAAATTTTTACAAGTATTTTAGGGGGAAATTATGGCAGATAATGAAAGCCGCATGGAAAAAACTGTTAATGCACTTAAGGAAGAATACAACACAATCCGCACAGGACGTGCAAGTGCTTCTATTTTTGACAAAGTTCGCGTAGACTATTACGGCACTCCAACACCACTGGCTCAAGTCGGAACCATTTCCATTCCGGAAGCCCGCATGGTAGTCATATCACCGTTCGACAAGTCCCTTATCTCTGACATCGAAAAAGCCATCCAGAAGGCAGAACTGGGACTCAACCCAAGCAACGACGGTAAGGTAATCCGCATTGCAATTCCCCCGCTAACAGCCGACCGCCGCAAGGAACTTGTAAAACAGGCAAAGGCAACAGCAGAAAACTACAGGACAACCATCCGCAACATCAGGCGTGACGGAAACGATGACCTTAAAAAGCAGCAGAAGGCCGGAGAAATCACAGAAGATCAGCTGAAGACTGAGACTGACAAGCTTCAGAAGCTGACCGACAAATATATTGAAGAAATCAACAAAGTCTATGAAGCCAAAGAAAAGGAAATAATGGACTAAGTTTTT
>JAGADS010000252.1 GCA_017613485.1 Treponema sp. | reverse complement strand
GACACCGCAATATAAAGGCCTTCCGGGAACCACTGAAGCTCATTTTTCTGCAGTGGAGTAAGTGCCATTACCGGAGCACTGTCACCACCCGGCTGAGAGCGGAAACGTGAAAGGTCCTGTGGAAGAACACGTTTATATCTCTTTGACATAGATTTTGTCTGCAGAAGATAGACTTCATCACCACGGGCAAAACCATCCGGAATGTCACACCAGCGTTTTCCCTTCTCGTCCTCGTAGATGCTTTTTATCTTGTGGCTTACTCTTCCTGTGTCGTCTTTCTTATGAAGCCTTATGCTGTCGCCTGGATCCGGGTCATAGCTACCACCGGCAAACGAAGCCATCTTTGTACCTTCAATTTCCTTTATCTCTGCAATCCGTCCAAGATAGATGCCTGTTCCACCAGCCTGATTCGGGTTGAGTATTTTCTGGCCTGCATTGTCAACACCATCGCTCTCGGTCTTAAAGCCATACCAGTAATCTGTTTTTGTGCGGGCAAAATCCGTGCTGAGGATCCGCTTTCCCTCTGCAATGGCCCCCTTTTTGTCCTGCTCCCAGTGATCCATGACATAGCGGTATGCGGCGGTTACGGCTCCGACATATTCAGCTGACTTCATGCGTCCTTCAATCTTAAAGCTTTCAACACCAAGCTGCATCAGTTCCGGAACATGGTCAATCAATGAAAGGTCACAGGGAGAAAAATAATAGCCCTGCTCCTCTCCACCGGGGAAATCAGCCTTATAATAACGTCTGCATGCCTGAGTGCACATTCCACGGTTTGCAGATTTTCCGCCAAGATAGCTGGAGAAAAGACACAGACCGCTCTCGCTTACACAAAGTGCCCCGTGAACAAATACCTCAAGCTCACATTTCGTATTCTGCTTTACATCCCGTATTTCCTCAAGTCCAAGCTCACGTGCAAGAACCACACGCTTGAATCCCTGCCGGCTGAGTTCATTTGCGGCCTGAGAGGACTCAATGTTCATCTGAGTTGAGGCATGAAGCTCCAGGTTCGGGAAAAATTCCTGGCACATCCTTACAATGCCAAAATCCTGAACGATGATTCCGTCCGGTCCTATTTTATCCAGATATTTTAAAAAACGGTAGACTTTCTCTGACTCGGATTCCTCAAAGACAGTGTTGACGGTGACATATATTTTTTTCCCCATCCGGTGAACACTCTGCACTGCCCCCTCGAATTCCCTCCATGCAAAATTGGAAGAACGAAGACGAGCGTTAAAAGATTTTAATCCCAGATAAACCGCATCAGCTCCCTCGCCAATGGCAGCGTCCAAGGCCTCAACATTTCCGGCCGGTGCAAGTAATTCAGTCATTCCATTAGTATAACAGACAGAGTTTTTTTATTCCAGTAGTGAAAGATAATCAGGAGACAGCTTACAGTCCCCTGTAAAACTAATACAATGAACGACTTGATATGTTTTCTAGTTCTTCCATTGTAAAGCGGGAGAGGGTTTCCTTTATAATCGGTATCTGCTTCGGGGACATGCTTAGCTCATGCACTCCCATGCCTGCCAGGATAATAGCGCTTTCCTTGCGGCCTGCCATCTCCCCGCATGCCCCTACAGGAATGCCTGCTTTCTTTGCATTTACGATTGTCTGCTGGATAAGGCGGAGAACTGCCAGATGGAACTCGTTGTAATTCGGTGCCACAGCAGGATTCTCACGGTCTATGCCTATCGTGTACTGCGTAAGGTCATTTGTACCAAGGCTGAAAAAGGCACTGTGTCCTGCAAGACAGTCTGAGCATATTGCGGCGGCGGCGGTCTCAACCATTATTCCAATCGGAACGTCAGGGTTATATGCAATACCGTCTGCCTTCAAGCTAAGCTGAACTCCCTTTGCGATTCCAAGTACAGTCTCTACCTGAGAGACATCGGTAATCAGCGGAAGCATGATCTTGAGGTTGCCGTAAACCGAGGCACGGTAAAGCGCCCTGAGCTGTGTGCGGAAAACCTTTGGTGAATAAAGCGAAAGACGTATGGCACGCAGTCCCATGAGAGGATTCTTTTCGTTCAACAGCGGAAGATCCTTTGATGCAACAAGCTTGTCACCACCTGCATCCAGTGTCCTTATGCAGACAGGTTTATCGCCCATCGACTGGAGTACATATTTATATGCCTTAAACTGAGCCTCCTCACTGATTGCACTGGAAAAAGTTCCACCCTCGTCATTCAGTTTCTTAAGCTCGTTCATGAAAAGGAATTCCGTGCGGAAAAGACCTATACCATCGGCACCTTCCTCTAGTGCAAGCTGAACTTCCTCCGGTGTTCCTATGTTTGCATAAAGCTTGAACTGTGTTCCGTCATCCGTCTGGGCAGGTTTATTCTTGAATACGCGGAGTGCAGCCCTGTATTTTTCATCAGATGCGATTTTTGCAAGATACTCGGTTACCGTCGCACTGTCCGGGCTTAAGAGAATCTCTCCCCTTTCTCCGTCAACAATTACTTCCTCACCTTCCTGAATCTGCTCCGTTACATCAGGAATACCGACAACCGCCGGGACACCGAAACTCTTTGCAAGGATGGCGACATGACTTGAAACACCGCCCTCTGTAAGCGCTAGACCCGCAATTTTACGCTTACTCAGAATCACAGTGTCGCTTGTCTTCATGGCACGTGCTACAATGACCGCACCGTCAGGAACCTGATCTATGTTGAATTCATGGTAATCAAGAAGAAGATCCAGGACACGACCAAAAACATCCTCGATATCCTTGGCACGCTCTGCAAGATAGTCATTTCCTGCACTTCTTAGTCGCTGGGCATATTCCTGTGTTTTCTCATTTAAGGTATATTCAATGTTAAGCCTAGTGAGTTTTACCGCCTGCTCAACTTCCTGAATGAAAACCGGATCAGTGAGCATAAGAAGATAGGTCTCCAAAATGACATTCTGAAGGTCGGAGGAATTCTGAGCCTTGAGATGAGCCTCTATCTGTGAGTGAACCGTCAGTGTCGCTGATTTAAAACGTTCAATTTCTACAGGAACATCTGCATCTGAGATATTGTGTTTGGGGATAATGCGCTCTTGTGTCTCAGGAAGAATGAATGCCTTTCCAATGCCCATTCCGCCTGCAGCAGAAATACCTAAAAGGATGTTCATTCTTTAATTTTAACAGTAAAACCCGCTCTCGTCAATGAAAATTTTCTTCTTTATACTGAAATTTAGCTTAAAATGTTTCAATCTACAAGATTTGTCCTATAGCGCTCATACAAAAGGACACCGGCTGCAACAGAGACATTCAGGCTGTCGACCTTGCCGCATGTGGGAATTGAAACTATCGCATCACAGTTTTCAGAAAGAAGCCTTGACATTCCGTGCCCCTCGCTACCCATCACTATGCATGTCCTTTGGGCAAACTGAGTTTTTGAAAGGGACTGTCCACCGGCATCAGCACCATAAATCCAGAAACCTGCATCCTTTAGCATCTGGACTGAACGCACAAGATTTGTGACCACAGCCACAGGAACCCATGCACTTGACCCTGCCGACGTACGTGCTATGACCTGATTCTCCTGAACATCGGACGCAGAACGCCTTTCGGGTAAAATCAAGAGGGATGCACCGAACTGATCGCATGAACGGATGATTGCACCGACATTATGGGGATCGGTTACGCTGTCAAGAATAAGAACCGTTGCCTTTTCGGGACACACAGAAAGCCATTGGTCAAGCTGAACCGAATTCTGTGCAAGCGCCTTTTCCCCCGCGACACGAAGAATGATTCCCCGATGATTCCGGATAGCCTCTGGAAGGGAAGCAACTCTTGAATCCAGTTCCCTGTCACTTACCTCACGGCATTCAATTCCTGCACTTGATGCAAGCTCGAGAATCTTTTTTACCCTGGGTCCCGGTTTTGAATATTCAACGGTGAGCCTTGCACTGCCGGGTTTTTCCTTATATTCCCTGACACGTTCCTCAACCGCATGAAAACCGGTATAGATATTTTCTTCCATATATTTGGTTTAATCAGGCGTTTTTACCGCAGCACTGCTTGTATTTCTTGCCGCTGCCACATGGACAAGGCTCGTTTCTTCCGACCTTTTTTGTCTCACGGACAACAGTTGTCGGACGGATTATTCCCTCGCTGTAAAGCCATTCACCGTTTACTTTCTTGAACCCGGCTGTCTCGTGGTGAACGTCGCGGATATTCTTCTGGGTGTAAGTCGCCTCAAATTCAACAACACCTTCCTCGTCATTTTCCTGTCCTTTCTCGGTGTGCAGAACCTTAAGACCATGCCATGTGCTTTTTCTTGACCAGTCCTCGGTTGCCTTGCGGTCAATCTCTGCAATCTTTTCGCCGGACTCGCATGTGTTGATGATAAAGTCAATATTGTGCACGACATAGGCAGTATAACGTGCACGCATCAGGGCTTCCGCAGTCTTTGCCTTTGCACTTCCATTTAAGAGGGGTGAACAGCATTCACCGTATTTTTTTCCGCTGCCACATGGGCAGGCATCTGTAGCTTTTATTTCTTCACTCATAGTTCCAGCATTATAGCAATAAAGTATTTTATTTTCAACTCGTTTCTTCAAGGTTCTGGTTCACATATATTTCTGGATAATCTCCAGCACAGTCTGCTTGGCGGTTTTTTTTTCGTGTTATATCGCTGTCATTTGTTTTTAAATATCAAGCGGATTCGATTTGGCTAGGAATGTTTCCAGTTTATTCTGACCATCTATAACTTTACCGTGCTAAAATTTTCCTTGCTTCCACAATGTCTATAAGTGTTCCTGCTACATAACGATGCAGGACACTTCCTATCAATGACTGATAGTTAAGGCCCTGGTCAATTGCTATCGTTTTCAGCTTGTCAATGTCTGTCGAGTCAAGCCTTAATGAAACGGGCTTTTTACTTTCCTTTTCCGAATAATGAATCTTGGGCGGATTTTTGGCTGCTTCCCGTAAACTTTTTCCGACCCATTCAGGTGCTGGAACAAATTCTTCTAAATGGTCTTCAATCCACTGTTCTTCCTCGTCCAGAACAAGTTTGTCAAAAACTGCATCGCTCATAATTAAATCTTCCCCTTATACTTGCGTGACTGATAGATGGTTTTTAGAAACCATCCGCCGTTTTCCATAATAACGAAAGGAACAACACATGGATAACCATCAATCTTAACAACTGTAATGTATTGATTTTGACGGGCAGGATTTTCTATAGGGTCTGTATTTTATGTGCTTCAATCTCTGCCTTTACCTGTTCAAAACTTACATTTCGTGTCTTTTTGAGCAGTTCATTCTTTTCATTGTTCCATTCAATAACCATAATTTAATTATAATACAATGTATTGACAATGTAAAGTAAAAAAAAGATATTTTTTTGTTGGATTTAACGCGATTCAATCCTCCACCTTCCCACCTTCGCATTTCCATGATATACGTATGTTGGTTTAGTGAATTATCATGTAATTACACTACGATGGGGTGAGAATATTACCTTATGACAGAATCTCCACTCTATTTCTTGCGGGCAAGGAAGTAGAGAGCCACAAGAAGAAGCAGGACCACGTTAACGGCAAGGGCAACCCACAGTGCGGCTCCACCGAATGCTCCGACAATCACATAGTTCAACAGGTCATAGAAGTATTCGATTATCTTGAGTATCAGGTATGTCACGACACCGGCAATCGGAACCAGAAGCAGCCAGCGGAATTTAAAGCTTGTGTCATCGTCTATCCTGTAGTTCCATCCCAAAGTGGCAAAGGAAATAAAAAGCATCAGCATCAGAAGCGGGTACATTCCACGCCCCAAAAGGCTTCTGCTGAAAACCTCCGTAGAAAAACCGTAATCCTGTGCTTTCTTCAGGAAAAGGAAAAGAGTTGCAAGATCCATTCTTTCCGGGCCACCTGTAGCCTGACTTGTTGCAGTAAAGTCACGGTACGGCATCGGCAGAATTACTGTGCGGGATTCCGGGAGCATTCTTGTTATGATTGTCCTTAGCTCGCTGACAGTCTCTTCCATCTGCATTGTTCCTGTCAGAGGTGAACGGTCAATAAGTCCTTCTGCCTGTAAAATTGAATCCGGCAGGCCTGACTCAACATAGTCATATTTTGGAGCCACGATTACGCCCTTGGTCTCACGGTCAACTGCCTGCAGCATCACATAAGGAATATTCTTCCACGAATCCTCTATTCCCATAAGACGCTTTGTCTCATCATCCAGAACAGAAACCGGCTGAGAGATGACCTTTGCAATCGGAGCATACATAGACCTCATGAATTTCCCGCTCTTGGAGAATGTCGCGATTGTAAGTCCGTCAAGATAGCGCACCGCATATCCGTCACTCTTTGTATCCCAAGAGCCCTTTATGTAAATGATGTCCTTTGTTCCGTTGTTCTTGTTTGCAACTGAAAAATAAATATTCCTATTGTTCTCCAGCTTGGTAAGATTCTCTGTCTCGTCAATAAAGAAATACTCGCTTTCAACTGCTTCCTGTGCAAGTGCAAGATAGCGTATAATGTCCGGGTCATCCTGATGTCCGTTCATGCTGAGTGTCTTGAATGCATAGTACGCGGAAAGATTGTCGCTTGTTGTTCCTGACTGAAGCGCCTGATACGCACCCATCTTCCTCATGTAATAGTCATAAGCTTCCTGATTCTTAAAGTCAACGGGATTCTTGAGCTTGTCCCATGCCTCCGCTGCGGCTGCCTTTGCAATGTTCAGGTTGGTGTCCGTCTCCTTACATGCCTGTACCGCAAGGGATGCCCAGTAATGAGCCTGGAAATAATCCTTTTCGTCCATCGCGGCCTGTGATTTCTGAAGCAGATCCTGAACTGAATATGATTTGTCGGCAGAAGAAAGCGGCCTCTCTAACTCATCAACAGTCTGTTTCTTTTTATCATGGAGTGCCCTGTCGCGTGCAAGGTCAACCGCATTCTTTACCTCAAGCAAAAGCTGTTTTGCCTCCTCGTCCTCTTCCGAAAGCTGTGTAGCCCTGAGAGCATACTGATATGCAATCTCCGGCTGTCCCGATTTCAAAAGATTTACGGCGGTCGTCTTGTTTGATTTCAAATCCGCTACGGCAGACTCAAGTCCAAGATATTTCTCATATACTGAAGGTGCAATCAATTCAGAATTGAGGCATATAACAAAAACCATGACAAGCGAAAATGGAACGACAAATGCAAAGCGCTTCAACATTGACTCTGAAAAACGTTTTGTAAGGAATTCCCCCTGTCCCTTCCAGATTACAGAACATGCTATTGCAAAACCGCTGAGTAAAAT
>JAGADS010000251.1 GCA_017613485.1 Treponema sp. | reverse complement strand
TTTTTTCAACTGTTCTTTTTCTGTTGATTGTTTCAGGCTCTGTTTTTTTCATAGGCTGGATTCAGTTTTTGATAAAACCGGGGACATGCGGTATTATGACATCCAAGACAGGAGGATTATACTCGGGACCGGTTCTTTACGGAGAGTTTTTGTGGAGATGGGAGAAACTCTTGCCAACGAATGTCTCAATAACACTCTTTCAGCTTCAGTCTCACGAATATGACAAAAAGGTTTCCGGTTCACTTCCTTCCGCAGATGTTTATGCCCGTCAGGTAGAGCCAAAGCCCGATTTCTCCTATGATTTCGATTTCCACATAACGCTTTCTGTGGAACCCCAGCAGATCTATGACCTTGTAAAATCGCAAACGATAGAGAATAAACAGGAAAGTCTTGATGCATATCTTGAAAAAAGCGCAGAGCTTGCCGCCAATGCAATAAGCGAATGGTTTATAAGTGACAAGGCATCTCTGAATCTTGTAATGCCGTCTGTCCTGACGGATAAACAGGTCTCTGATGCTCTCCAGAATCTGAGCCGGGAGTTTACCGGGATAACGGTTGTTTCCGTGGAGATAAACAAGGCACATGTTCCGGATCTTGCAGTCTATGAATCAGCTAAGCGGACTTTCAGTGCCTATGAGGATGAGTTGAATTCCAATCTCAGTGAGATGGCAAAACAGCAGGCTAGTGTTCTTGCAGAGGCAGACAATGAAATGAAAAGACTTGAGAAATTTGCATCTCTTCTTGAAAAATATCCGCAGTTGAATGAGCTTTCAAAATCCGGTAATCTTGTGGAGATTATGAATCAATTGCGCGGAGACAGGTAAGAGGAAATAGACATGGCAGACAAAAGACTTTTCGCCATACGTGGGGCAACATTCTGTGAAAACACAGAGGAATCAATCATTAGATATGTCGGAGAAATGTGCCGTTCAATTTTTCTGCAGAACAGTTTAGCAACTGAAGACATAGTCTCAATACAGTTTACCATGACAGAAGATCTTGATGCTGTAAATCCCGCACGTGCATTACGGTTGAGTAAGGATATGAGTGTAGATGTGTCGTCTGTTCCTCTTTTTTGCTCACAGGAAGTAAAGACAGTCGGAATGCTTCAAAAAGTGGTACGGGTTCTTGTTACCGCTTACATGCCTCCTGATGCAAAGATTTATCCCGCATACATAAACGGAGCCCAGGTACTTAGACCTGATTTAGGTGAGCAGAAAAAATGAGAGTTTGGATTGTTTCCAGGGAATATGCAGGTGTAGCTGAGGCGGGCGGTGTAAAGAATGTGGCATGTTCCTTGTCGGAAAATCTTGTAAAGCTGGGAAACCATGTGACGCTTTTTATTCCTCTTTACGGCTGCACGGACATCAGTTCTGTAAAAGATTATCTTTGTGTATGGCACAAACCTGTTCAGGTTAAGGTCGGAGATACTGTATGTCATGTGTGTTTCGCGCACGGATATTCAAATGGTGTTGAGATTGTCTTTATCTGCCATAGGGCTTTTTCTGAGAAAATGGGAGTTTATACATATACCCGCCATGAGGAGATGAAGGATCCCTCCAATGTGAGGGGCTCTGGTCACAAGGATACCCTTTTCCTGAATGTCCTTTATCAGAAGGCAGCCGTTCTGTATGGTCAGACCTGCGAAGGCTCTGATTCTCCTGAAATAGTTCATTGCCAGGATGCCGCCGCGGCACTTTTTCCTGTCCTTATGGAAAATGCAAAAGCATCTGATAAAAAACTGAAAAGTTTTTATTCACACACACGTTGTGTAGTAACTATTCATAACGCAGGTCCGGGATACCACCATGCGTTTGAGAACGTAAACCAGGCATCATGGTATACAGGAATCCCGCAGGAAAAGCTTGTCTATGGCTTGAATGGCTGCAGGGTAGAGCCGTTTTTGCTTGCTGCCGAGACCTCTGCGGTAACCACGGTATCCCCACAGTATGCAGAGGAGATAATGTCAGGTGATACTGAGACAGATGGACTTTCAGAGGAATTCAGGAAACATAAAATAAAGATATACGGAATCACAAACGGAATCGATGTAGCCCGCTATGATCCGACAGACACAAAAATATCGCTGCTTCCTTATGCCTTTGCCCCGGAAAAAAAGGACCTTGGTGGAAAACTTGAATGCAGAAATTTTTTTCTTGAGCATTATGCCCTTAAGTCTGCGCAGTCAACTGAGGATGGAGTTCAAAAATGCGGTTTTCTTGATGAGGATGATGAAGACTGTGTTTATATCGCGTATCATGGCAGGGTAGTTGCCCAGAAGGGAATTTCTGTTCTTGTAAAGGCAGCTGAGATTCTTGTTTCTCAGAAGCTTCCTGTGCGTTTTATCATAGCAGGTCAGGGACAGCCGGAGCTTGAAAAAGAGATAGAGAATTTTGCCTTGTCAAACCCAGGAAAATGTGTGTATTTCAAGGGATATAGCCGCTTTCTTTCCCGTCTGAGCATTGCAGCCGCAGATTTTGCTGTATTCCCCAGTTTTTTTGAGCCATGCGGACTTGAGGATCTTATTGCACAGATTTACGGGACAATCCCGGTGGCACATGCAACCGGCGGGCTCTGTAAAATAATTGATGATGAGACTGGATTTCTATACAGAGAAAACAAAAGCGAGGAACTGGCAAAGGTTCTTCATTCCCTAGTTGTCATTAAGGCAAGGGCTGGAAAAAATATTTTCAACAGCATGATTGCCTATACAGCTGAAAATGTCCGCAGGTGCTTTTCCTGGGAAACAGTTACGAAAGACAAATATATTCCGCTTTACAATGCTTTAAAATAAAAAAATGCAGTTTTCTGGATTTTGCTATTGACATAAAATTTCAAATAGTATATTATTATTTTATTCATGCCGCTATAGCTCAGTTGGTAGAGCACGTGATTTGTAATCTCGGGGTCCAAGGTTCGAGTCCCTGTGGCGGCTTAATCCA
>JAGADS010000250.1 GCA_017613485.1 Treponema sp. | reverse complement strand
CAAGAGAAAAATACATGTTCAAAAATACAACGAGGCTTTCTCCAAGCTTGATTTTGTCACACTGCCGCCCGACTCCAAAGGCAACGCATGGCATCTTTATTTACTCAGGCTGAATCTTGACAAGCTGAACTGCGACAGGAATACTTTTGCAAAAGAGCTTCAGGAAAAGGGCTTAGGAATCAGCATGCACTTTATCCCTCTTTTCCATTTTACCTACTGGAAGAAGCTGTATCCTGACTTTACGCCAGAAAATTTTCCGAATGCACAAAGCCAGTATTCAAGGACAATATCTCTCCCACTGTGGCCTGACATGAGCGATGAAATGGTTTCCTATGTGATAGAGTGCGTGACAGAAACAGGAAGTGCTCACCATGCCTAGAACAAAAGCCTCTGTTACAAAAGAAAAACCTGCAAAAAAAATCTCAAGGCTTTCTTTTCAAAAAGGCTTTTACTCCGATCTTGAATTCCGTGACATGCTTTATGCGGTAATCGTAAGAAGTCCTGCAAAATCTGGAATCATATCCTCAATTTCGCATGGAGACCTTCCTGAAGGATACTATCTTTTTACTGCAAAGGATGTCCCCGGCATAAACCTCATTGACACACCACAGGGAAAGGTTCCTGTATTCAGCGAGGGAAACATCTCCTATCTCGGAGAACCGCTTGGCATTCTTGTGGGACCTGATGAGAAAACAGTCAACGAGCTTTACGGTGAGATTCAGTTTACGTTTGACTCAAATACAATAGACTCATACCTTCACACGATAGAAGAGTCTGAGCAGGATTTTACCCAAACCAGCATGAATCATCACGAGAATGCAGATCAGAATCAGATAGATGCAATCACAAAAGCACTGAATCTTGACGGTGATGATTTTTTTTCGCCGCATGAGGATGACGGCAGTACACAGATTTCGGACAAAACGGATTTTGAAAGCAGTTCCGAAATTGAAGAGCTTTTTACGTCAGTCATGGCAAGCCGTAAGATTGAACGCGGTCCATGCTTTGCAAAAGACAAAAAAGGCTCATGCACAGGTATAGAGGAAACTTTGAGAAAATGCCACAGGGTTGTTCAGAACTCATGGTCATACACATATAATCAGCCGGATTACTGTGAGCCTGCAGGAGCAATATGCAGCTACAGGAACGGACAGCTTTTTGTACATGCACCGACTTTATGGCTCTCAAACCTTAGGCAGATTCTTTCAGAAGTCCTGCACATTCAGGGGGAAGACATACAGATATCAAAGACACGCTCAAACAACCGGTCTTCTGCAGCCGTATGGTACAGTTCAATCATTGCAAGTCAGGTTGCAGTAGCGGCCTTTCACACAGGAAAATACGTCAAGCTTGTATACACACAGGAAGAGCAGGAAAAATTCATGGAGGCAATGAGGCCGATTACGATTGTCCACAAAACAGGTGTCGATGAAGCCGGAAAAATTGTTGCAATGCAGATAAGCATAGATGTGGATGCAGGTTCATCAAATCCATTTGTTCAGGAAATTGTAGACAGGCTTGTAATTGCATCGTATGGATGTTACAGTCCACAGAACATAAGCATCAATGCAACAGCCTACCGCTCAAGCAATCCACCGACCTCAATCGATTTGCAGACACTTGACTCAGCGGCTTTTTTTGCCGTGGAAAATCAGATGAACGAGCTTGGAAAGGCATGTAATCTGACTCCACAGGAAATACGCCTTATAAATCTTGCAGAATCAGATAAAAAGGGACTTCACCAGCCGTTTTTGTTCAATCTGGATAAAGCTCCCGATATTCTTGAATTGCTTACGAAGCAGAGTGACCTTAAAAGAAAATACAGTGCATATTTACTTAGCAGCTTGGTCAGGTCTCAGCGTGGAATCAATCTTCTTGAAAGCACAGACTCGTCACTTACATTACGCGGAATAGGTCTTGCCTGTGCATTTGAAGGCTCATGCTATTACGGCTCACAGTTGTTCAGTGACAGCGATCAGTCTCTTACGGTAACATGGGAAAAAGAAGACAACCTTACAATTCATTGTGCTCCGATTTCTCAGACAATTCAGGAAATATGGGGAAAAACAGCCTCTGATATTCTGGACATTCCTCCATCATGTGTAAAAATCAACTCTGATTTCACAAACGAAAATGAACCGCCATTACCTGAGACGATATACTCAAACATAAGCGTTATGACCGAGCTCCTTCAGAAATGCTGCGAGACATTAAAGCGGCAGCACATAAAATCAAAGTTACCGCTGGAAGTAAAAAAATCCATTACATCAAGCCAGAAAAAAATATGGAGCCAGAGTAAATTTGAAGGCTATCCTTTCCACAGCACGTCATTCGGTGCGGCTACATGCGAGATTGATCTTGACCCGAACACACTCCGCGAGCATATCAGGAACATACACATCATAGTAAACGCAGGAAAGATAATGAACATGCAGGCAGCAGAAAATTCACTTAAACTTTCTGTCCAGAAGATTCTTTCTTCTCTTGTTGATTACGATGATATCGAATACTCTGACATACACATAAGCTTTGTAAACTCACATGAAAACTCTGCACAGATCGGGGAACTTTTATATCAGATTCTACCGGCGGCTTACACACAGGCAGTTTCACAGGCATTGGGATGCACTATAGATCATCTTCCTTTGCAGACAGACAGCATGTATAAACTGCTTCAGGCAAGACAGCACAAGATGGAGCTTGCAAGAATGAAACAGGAGATTAAGAGGAAAAAACAGGAAGAGGAGGAGGCAAAATGAAAATTCCGGTGACACTCAACGGTGATCGCACTGTATTAGATGCAGAGCCGGCAGAAAGACTCCAGACAACACTTCGCCGTTTGAACCTTTTCAGCATTAAACTGGGATGCTCCAAGGGAATATGCGGAAACTGCATGGTATTGCTTGACGGTGAGCCTGTTCCATCCTGTACTCTACCAGTTGGAATTTTACGTGACTGCTCAATTGTGACGCTTGAATATTTCAGCAAGTCTGAGCCAATTTACAATGACATTATAAACGGATTCAGACAGGCGGGAATTCATCTTTGCGGTTATTGCAATGCAGGAAAAATCCTAAGCGCATACAGAGTATTAACGGAGCCTGTAATACCGGACGATGAGGAAATTCTTGATGCAGTAAGGGCTCTTAATCCATGCTGCACCGACCGTGACAGTCTGATTCATGGAATAAAACTTGCCTACGCAATCAAGCAGAATCGGGAAGGAAAACACAGCAATGGCTAAGAATTCTGAGCAGCAGGTACTGCTTACAAAAACACTTGATGATTTATTTTCTCACCTTGACAGAAACAGTACACTCAAGGTATTGGGAGGCTGTACCCGCGAAAACCTGATTGATGAAAAATCTGTTTCAATCCGAAGCATACAGGAATTCTGCCAGATAGAAAGGCGGGAACGCTTCACTGATGTAGGTCCTGCCGTGACATTAAGCCAGATGCTCAGGGTGGACAAGACAAAAATACAGCCTGTCATAAGAGCGGCTTTAAGGACAATAGGAACTGCATCCGTAAGAAACCTTGCAACCATCGGGGGAAACATCTGCGCGCCAGGACAGAAACTTACTCTCTGGGCACCTCTTGTCGCGCTTGATACCAGAGTTGAAATCAAGAAAACCGCAAATGACTCAAAGATTATCCCGCTGTCACATTTTGACGGACTGCCTGAAAAAGCAGTTCTTTCTAAAATCCGCATACCGACAACAGAATGGAAAATAAATATTTTTGAGCGTGTGGGACCGTCGCACAGGATAACGGAGAATTCTGCAAGCTTTACTTTCTTATGCAACACAGAACGCGGAAGCATAGACAACATAAGCATTGTTTTCGCAGGTGTCATTGTATTCCATTCAAAGGAATTTGAGAACATTCTTCTTGGAACACACCTGCCCATTCAAAAAGAAGACATGGATTCATTCATAGAAAAGGCATCAGAGATTTATGATTCAATCGATGGAAGCAGAAAAGCACCTTCAATCTTAAAGGCACAGTTCCTGAACCTTTTGCGTTCTTCTTTGTCCAACTGCTGATTCAGTTTTCAATTCATTTTATAAGCATCGCATCGCCATAGGAGAAAAACCTGTACTTTTCCTTTACCGCCATCTGATATGCATTTAGTATTGACTCACGCCCCGCAAACGCAGACACAAGCATGATCAATGTGGATTCCGGTGTATGGAAATTGGTGAACATCTGATCTACAACCTTGAACCTGTAGCCAGGATACATGAAGATATGAGTGCTTCCTGTGCCACCCTTGACAATGCCGCTCTCATCACATGCACTTTCCAATGTGCGTACTGATGTGGTTCCCACCGCTAGAATCGGACGGCCTTCTTTTTTAGCCTTGTTGATTTTCTCTGCAACTTCATAGGGAACCGTGTAGACTTCCTCGTGCATCTTGTGATCTTCTATCTGCTCTGATCTTACAGGTAAAAATGTTCCAAGTCCTACGTGAAGTGTTATCCATTCAAGTTCGATGTTTTTGTCCTTGAGTTTTTGCAGGAGACTTTCGGTAAAATGGAGGCCTGCTGTCGGACATGCGGCGCTTCCTGTTTCCTTGGCATAAATCGTCTGGTATCTCTCCGCATCGTTCTCGGTGTCCTCACGACGGATATATGGCGGAAGTGGAATGTGTCCGTTTCGTTCAAACCAATCCTCATCTACACAGAATGGAAATTTTATCGTGCGGAATTCGCTTCCTTCATCATCAGGGTTTTCGATTATAGTGCCTTCACTTCCATCGGGAAACTGAAAGACATTCCCTGCCCTTACCTTTTTTGCACCCTTGACCATCGTGTGCCATGTGTCGCCTGAATCAGAAAGCTGCTTAAGGAACATGAACTCCTGCTCACGTCCGCTTGATTTTTTTATTCCGTAGCATCTGCTTCGTCTTACCCTGCTGTTGTTGAAAATCATAAGGGTTCCCGGCTCAACTAATTCAGGTAAGTCTGCCATGACATGATGCTCAACTTTTCCATCGGCTCTGGATAAAAGCATGAGCCTGTCTTCTCCGCGTTCTCCTGAAGGTTTTTGTGCAATCAATTCCTGTGGCAGGTCAAAATAAAAGTCGCTGGTCTTCATTTGTATTTCTATTCCTTGGTTCTAGTCCCAGATGCTTATAGGCCTTCTCGGTAACGATCCGTCCGCGTGCAGTCCGCTGCAAAAGTCCGCACTGAATCAGATACGGCTCGTAATAATCTTCCAGAGTATCCATTGACTCACCTATGGATATTGCAAGTGTTTCCGCACCCACAGGTCCCCCGGAATAATTATTGATTATCGAGAGTAAAATCTCACGGTCGTAATATTCAAGTCCAAGACTGTCGATTCCAAGGCGCTCAAGTCCCTTTTCAACAATGTCTTTTGTAATCACACCGCTGCCCTGTACCTGAGCAAAATCCCTCATGCGGCGGAGTACCCTGTTTGCAACACGGGGAGTTCCACGAGAACAGGATGCCATTAGGAGGGCCGCATCTTCCTTTACCTTGACATTCAAGATTGAAGCAGAGCGATGGATTATGTCGGACAGTTCCTCATGCGTGTAGAACTGAAACCTCTGTATGATTCCAAAACGGCTTATAAGAGGAGAGCTTACCATGCCTGCCTTTGTTGTCGCACCAACCAGTGTAAAATGCGGTATAGGAATGCGGACGGTTCTTGCCGCTGCCCCCTGACCAATGATCCAGTCAAGAGAAAAATCTTCCATCGCAATATAAAGCATCTCTTCGATTGCAGGCTTAAGTCTGTGGATTTCGTCTATGAAAAAAACAGTACGCGGTGTAATCGTAGAAAGAATACCTGCCAGATCCTTTGGCTTTTCCAGTGCCGGTGCTGATGTTACCTTAAAGTCGGCTCCAAGCTCATTCGCCGTAATCTGGGCAAGAGTAGTTTTTCCGAGTCCTGGAGGTCCGATTAAAAAAAGATGATCCAGCGCCTCCCCACGCTCACGGGCGGCATTTATGAATACGGAAAGGTTTTCCTTTATGGCACTTTGTCCCTGGAATTCATTTAACGAAGATGGACGCAGATTGTTTTCCTGACCTTCATCCTCCACAGATAACTCCGCACGGACAATATGTGAGCTGCCGCTTTCTGTCTCCGGTGCCATGACTATTTTTGTCCTTCCGATGCTTTCCATCGCCACGTTTTGTGATGCCTGGGTCGCAAGCTGAGCCGCCATGTTCATCTCATCAACAGCTTCCAATTCAGGGCTTTTTGATCTTGTATATTTTGTCTTGTGCTGGACGCTCTTATTCATTGTGCAAGCTCCATAAGAGAACGCCTGAATACAAGTTCTTCCTTCTGCTCACGGCTCTGCTTTTCAAACGAGGAATCTTCCTTGATTTGTCCTGAAACTTTTTCGACTGCCTGCTCCGCGATTTTCCTGTCGTAACCCATATTAACCAGTGCAGAGACAACATCCGCATAGGCACTTTGCTTTGCCCTTCCTTGTGGAGCTGAACCATCATCCTGCAATGTAAGTTTCCCCTTGAGCTGAAGAAGCATTTTTGCGGCGGTCTTTTTTCCCACACCCGGAACTTTTTGAAGTGAATCAAGGTCACCTGAGTCAAGTATACGTGCTAAATCAGGAGATGCAATATTGCTCATAATCTTGAGCGCACCCTTGGGGCCTATTCCGTCAACTTTAAGCAGGTCAAAGAACAAGGCGCGGTCTGCCTCACTTGCAAAGCCGAAGAGAACCATTGCAACATCACTGTGCTGAAGCCATGTATAAACCCTGCAAGTCTGTCCAACCGCAGGAATCTTATCCAGAGCTGAGTCAGGGACAGTCAGATCCCATTCAATTCCGTTTGTTTCCAAAGTAAGCCGCTGAGGATATTTTCCTGTAATGGTGCCATTGAGACTGTTGAACATAATTTGATTATATCAGAAATGAGGTTTATGTAAAAGCCCTTGAAATTACGAATTATTTCTTTTTGGTTTTGCCCACTTGAAGTATTTGGGTGCCCTGTAGTCTATGTACCATGCGCCTGTGTAAAAGCCGTTTTGGTTTGCAACAGGACTTACGAATATTACTTTGAGGGCTGGAGAGCCTGTTTTGTATATGAACTCGTTTGACTCCCACTGGGATGTATTTGAGACATTGCTTCCGAACTGATTCTCTGGCGGAGTATACACGCTGATTCTGTAGGTTCCTTCCTGCATCGTAAGGTGAATCACTGCCCCGCCGGTAAAGCAGCCCTTGTAGTATTTATGAGTCCAGTGAGGGTCAGTCTGCATGTCGTAGTACCATGAATAGTCAAGGTGAATGATCTTGTCCCATGCATCGTTTCCGTCCATGTCGCATATCCTCAAGAGGCATGGAATATCGTCCATGCTCCCGAAATTGGAAGGCCTGTAAATCTCCAGCGCCGACACATGCGAGAATGCAAGGAGAAATAATGAGGCGATGACTAACTTCCTGAATACACGGTGATTTCTGGACATAATCACATTATCGGAAGGTGTAAGGGGAAAGTTGAAAGTTGAGAGTTGAAAAGTGAAAGGGGGTGTCACGCGGATTCGATTTTACTACGTAAAATCTTTAAAGGCGTGGTATCTTGGTTGGGAGGTTTTTATCTTGCTTGCTCACTCTGCATCATCTTTTCAAGGGCTTCAATTCTTGAATTAATGAGGGTTTCTGAGAATTCATGGTCTGGAACATATGCTACGACAAATTGTCTTCCCTTTTTCCTAGCCAACAAAATACGTTTGGCACCACTATGTCCATCCTTATAACCGCTGTATCTCATATCTACAACGTCCAGACGAAATAAGTCAAAACCTTTCTTCTTATCAAGCGTATTTTTATGATAATCTATACTATACTTTTTTCTTTTTTTACTATCTCCTGCTGGATCATATAAATATGCCCTCAGTATTGATGTGGCTATATCTTTAAGAACATAAGGATCTTCTTTTTTTATATCCTTCAGTATATAATCATCAAAAAACTCTATTTTTTTAATCTCGTCATATAATTCTTCTTCAACACTCATTGAAAACGCAGCAAGATAAAACATATACCTAAAATCAAATATTTGAATGTTATCTTTATGAATAATCCATTCATTCAAATTCTTATCACAATTCTCCTTGAGTTTTTGAAAAAAATTATCCATTCCTGACAAAGCAGAAACATCCAGATCTAATGTTTTCTTACATGGAATATTTATGCAAGAAACCTCATTACATTCATCCTTATGATATATGTCCTTTTCTGTACTTAAAATCAATGGTATTTTGAATTTCTTAAGGAAACAGCTTAATACACCTATAGAACTGTAATTTACAAGTAAATCCTTCTTTTTCAGACTCAAAAGACTCAGATTACAGTCATTTCTATCAGGCCAAAAGATAATATTACTATTTGGATTACTAATTAAAGTATATAAAGTCTTAATTGAGGGATCCTCACAATTTTTGAAACCATATTGAAACAAATGCGGTATGCAAACCATTATAGAATTCTTCAAGCTTTTTGAAAATAATAGTAAATCCTTAAAAAAATCAAATAATCTTTTATATTGTTTTTGCAAAAACAATTCTTCAACCTGAGGACTTATTGTTACTGCTATTCTTTCTTCGTTCATACCAGTTAACCCAGCATTTTTTTAGCACGTATTTCAGTTAATTTTTGGACAATATATTCAGTTTCATCGTAGAAGCCTTTAGGAGCATTCTGTGGGTATCCATAATCATCATAAACTATTTCTTTTATGCATGATGTCTCTTTGTTTTTATATACCCAATATGATTTTACCAATTTAGCAACTTCTTCATATTTCAACGAAAAATATGTGAGTATGTTAATAATATGCTCACTATGGGTTTCAACAATTATTGTCTTTTTCAACATACACATGTTTAATAAAAACTCACCTATTTTGGATTGTAATCCTGGATGCAGATGACATTCTGGTTCATCAACAATAATAATAGAGTTTTGCGATAAAAGAATACTTGAAACCAATGGAAGAATTTGACTAACCCCAAATCCAACGTTGTTAATTGTAAATCTTTTACCATTTTCAAGAATTATTGCTTCAGATATTAAGTTTTCAACCAATTCATTAATCTCATACCCTTCGGCTAAATGGAATTCATCATTAAGCCAATAAGTCATAGCTTCTTCTATTGTCCCCGAAACAATCTTTTTGGAATTAAAATCATATTTATAATCAATAAGCTCAGATGGAGACTTTTCTAGTATCTCTAACGGGTTATTGTCAACAGTTTCATCATAGACTCTTTGAGGCAAACCTCTAAATGGTTCAAAATATTTTAGTAATCTGATGTTTTCAAAATAATCTACACACTGTAAAAACGCAAATCTTAGTTCAATTTCATTAGAATCAAGTTCAATTCTATCTTTTATATACTTCTTAAACTCTTTAACAGAAAAAGAATCTGAATATTTTTCTGATATGCAATTTTTTAAATCTTCAAACTTTATCCGAAAAGAATATAATAATACTCCAAGAAAAGATAAATTCTGAATTTTTGAAAATTGAACACTCTCACCTAAAACTTCATCAAATTTATAATTCTCATTTCCATCATTTTTTTCATTAAAATATGCTTTAAGTGAATCTTGAAAATCTAAATCATTAAAAGACAATGAATTCAGAGCTACAACATCCCATGAATTATTATTGTGAT
>JAGADS010000249.1 GCA_017613485.1 Treponema sp. | reverse complement strand
CAATGCAATATCAAAGCCCGAAATCCTTAAAAAAACCGCGTCGGTATCTGTAGAGCGTTTTCGAGATGAATGGTGCAAGATGCTTTTAACCGATACTCCAAGCACTTCTCTTAATCTCCTTGAAAAAACCGGCATACTTGACATTTTCATTCCTGAATTCAAAGTATGCAGAGGTTGCATTCAAAAAGATTCAAGAGGCTTCCACGAATTTGACGTTGCTGACCATCTTTTCTATGCATGTGACGGAGCCATAAAGGAAAGCCTTAAAATCCGTCTTTCTGCTTTTTTTCATGACATAGGGAAACCGGAAGTTCGTTT
Organism: Treponema sp.; assembly: GCA_017613485.1. The sequence continues at coordinate 4,212 of JAGADS010000249.1, read as the reverse complement.
TTTAGAAATAAAGGATGGAGTTGAATTGATTCATTTCCATAGGCATGAAATCATTTCAGAGCAAAAATGCCGCCAGATTATGACAAGGCTGAAATTTCCCAATGAGACAATCAACAGTGTATGTCATCTTGTCAGGGAGCACATGTTTCATTATGAGAAAGTCTGGTCGGATTCATCTGTAAGACGCTTTATAATCCGTATAGGATACGAGAATTTTGATGATTTGATTGAATTAAGAAAAGCTGACATATACGGGATGCATAAGATTCCTTTGGAGGAAGGCTCTCCTTCATTCATGCTTCTTGCAGAACTCAGGACACGTATTGAAAAATGCAGGAATGAAAAGTCTGCGATGAGCATAAAAGACCTGGCTGTAAACGGAAATGACCTTCTGTCGCTGGGGATTCCATCAGGAAAGGCAATGGGAGCTATTCTTAAAGAATTGTTTGAGACAGTTACAGATTCACCGGACATGAATAGCAGGGAAAAACTTCTTGAGTGTGCAAAAAAAATCTGGACAAGTAAATATTGTCCAGACTGATCCGCGTGGAATATATGCAGAGTGTTTAGCTGTCCATTCCGGCGGTACCTGTATTCATCGATGCCAGGAATGCGTCATTATCCTTTGACTTCTTCATCTTGTCCATGATAAGCTCAAGTATATCCGCATCCTCCATCGGATTAAGTACCTTGCGTAAAATCCAGATTTTCTGGAGCTCGTTTTCTGTAAGCAAAAGCTCTTCTTTTCTTGTACCGGATTTCTTTATGTTGATTGCAGGGAAAAGACGGCGTTCCGCAAGCTTTCTGTCAAGGTCAATCTCACTGTTACCGGTTCCCTTGAATTCCTCAAAGATAACCTCATCCATGCGGCTTCCTGTCTCTATAAGTGAAGTTGAGATAATCGTAAGGGATCCTCCCTCCTCCACATTTCTTGCGGCACCGAAAAATCTCTTTGGCTTATGCAAAGCATTTGAATCCACACCGCCACTAAGAACTTTTCCAGATGTGGGAACAGTCTGGTTATATGCACGGGCAAGACGTGTAATTGAATCAAGGAATATCACGACATCCTTCTTATGCTCAACAAGACGCTTGGCTTTTTCAAGAACCATCTCTGCAACCTGTACATGACGTGTCGCCTGCTCATCAAATGTGGATGAAATAACCTCAGCCTTGATGCTGCGTTCCATTTCTGTAACTTCTTCAGGACGCTCATCTATCAAGAGAACAATCAGATATACCTCTGGATTATTGGCTGTAATTGCATTTGCGATTTTCTGCATCAGGATTGTTTTACCTGCCTTTGGTGGTGCGACTATAAGAAGGCGCTGCCCCTTGCCTATTGGTGCAAACAAATCCACAATTCTTGTTGAAAGCTCTGTACTGACAGTTTCCAGTCTGAGCTTGGAGTTAGGATAAAGCGGCGTAAGGTTTTCAAAAGGAATACGGGTCTGGGCAACTCTAGGATCATCGAAGTTTACAGATTCAATTCTTAAAAGAGCAAAAAAACGCTCACCGTCTTTTGGACTTCTTGTCTGACCGTAAATAGTATCGCCTGTCTTAAGATTGAAAAGCCTTATCTGGCTTGGGGAAATATAAATGTCATCAGGACCCGGTAGATATGAGTTCTGCGGGCTGCGTAAAAAACCGTATCCATCCGGAAGGATTTCAAGTGCACCGCTTGCAAAGATTATTCCACCGTGCTCTGTGTGAGCCTTGAGTATCGTAAAGATCAGGTCCTGTTTTTTCATCGGAGCAAGATCATCAGCAGAAATACCATATTGAATGGCAAGATCACGAAGCTCGTGCATTCCCATCTTTGTAAGGTCATTTATGAGAAGTCGTGGTTTTGACTCATATTCCTCTGGATTCTCTATGTGCTGAGCGGCTTCTGCAGCTTCCATTCTTGCCTGTGCATTTCTTTCGTAATTGCTGTTCCTGTAATTATTATTGTAACGGCGGTTTGAATTTGTAAAACGGCTGCCACCTGTATTACCGTAACGTTTACCCTGATAATGCTGGGTAGAAGATTCCGCTGTATTTTCCTCAGCAGAATTCTCCTGAGTACTTTCAGCAGTAGAATCGGAAACAGATGCAGCTTCGGTTTCTGATTTAACTGTTTCTTCAGGGGCTGCTGCAACCTTGCGTACTACCCGTCTTCTCTTGGGCTTTTCCGCGGTAGCCTCGTTAGTGGATGAATCCGATTCACTAGATACAGTTTCCTGAGCTGCGGTATTCTCCACTGCCTGTGATTCCTCAGCTGAAGTTGATGTCCGGTGCTTAACAATAGCCATTACAAATCTCCATAATTAGTAGACTCAATTTTAAAAAGACAGTTCCTTACAGTTACCGTCAATATATAATGTCAAGGATTTCAAAAAAATATATCTCTTATTACTCTTAGTTTTTTAAACGGGAATTATTAAACAAACTAGAAAAAAATTATCCCCACTTGATTTCTGATTTTACCCCTAAAAACCGCTTTTTGTCAAGTATCAGGAAAGCTCGTCATTTTTAATGATAAGGGCACTCTTGTATTCAGACGATGCAACAGAAAAAATATTGATGTCTGGTAAATCATCAATCATTGAAACCTGCCCTTCAAATTCCACATTGTCTGCAATCCTAAGATTAGCAGTCTTTATGTTTCCCCTTACCTTGCTTCCCTTGCAGAGTTCCACGCGTTCCTGAGCTTCCAAATCTCCGGTTACATTGCCGTATACAACAATCGAGTTGGCGGACATTTTATCCACAGTGCATATTGCTGTCCTGTCAATTTCCAACGCACCGCTTGCATCAATCGTGCCATTGAAACGGCCTGTGATTACAAGGTTATCTGTGAAATGCAGGACTCCGTCAAATTCTGTTTCCTGCCCAAAAACTGTCTCATTTAAAATTTCAGTAGCCATATTCTTATTTTACCTCTTTTTTGCATCTTTTTTCAACTGGTATGGAAGAAGTTCCTGCTATTTTTTTTATTATAAGCCTTGAAAATGCCAATAACAGCATGATGAAAAGCACTATTATTTCTAAAACAGGGAACCAGTCTCCATATCTTGTATATAAAGTCATGTTTTTTTGCATGGGAATTTCAATAGTTAAAAAGCTGAAAGTCTCGCAAAACTGTTCCGCTTCATTCTTTATCCTGCCCTTTGAATCTATGAAGCATGTAACTCCGCTTGCAGTACTTCTTGCAGAGGGAACCCCGTTTTCCACACTTCTGAATACAGCCATGGAAAGATGCTGTTTTTGACAGAATCGTTTTCCAGACCAGGAATCGTTGCTGAGATTAAAGAGACATTCAGCGCCATTATTTACAAAATCCCTGCAAAGATTACCGAAACTGTCCTCAAAACAAATCGGAGTTGAGAATTTTATGTTGCGCAAATTGAAAACTGTTTTTTCGGTTCCTGGTGTCCACAGGTGTGTATCTCCGTCAAGCAGTTTTTCATAAAGGCCAGGAAATGCTTTTTCATAGGGGAAGTATTCAGTAAAGGGAACAAGATGATTTTTTGCATAAACAAGAGGTTTCGGTGGAATGACATTTCCAAGTTTTGAATCGAATATCAGGCTTGAATTGAAATCATCCGTATATTCTTCTCCGTTTTCTACACTTCGCTGATTTCCGATTACAAAGCATTTTCCAGTCCCATTGATAAACATGAGAAGTTTTTCTATCATTTCATAGCGCTCATCCTGAACTCCATTTTCATAATGCATTTCAACTGGAGGAACAACCGCAGTCTCTGGCCAAATCACAATGGCAGTTTCCGGGTGCTCTTTTAACCCCTGCTCAGTCAAGGCAATAAGAGTCGATATATCCTTCTTGTAAACATCAGTTCCATATTTATTTGAGTCAGTGTTGTTCTGAACACACAAAACCGGTATTTTTTTTACAGGCCCGTTTTTTTTGTCAAGCGAATAAATGCCGTATGAAACAACTGTAGAAAAAAAGACAGCTAAAAAGACAAGTGGAAAAATGTTTTTTTTGATTAAACTTACTCCCTTTGAAAAAAGCATTCCATCCACTAATGAGGCAAGAACGACGGATGTATATGCACACAGCGCAGAAACTATCCATACACCTCCTAATCCGGCACATTGAATCATAATCGGTGACTTCCATGAGGCATAGCCTAGAATGCCATAGCTGAATCCTAAAAAGCCCTTCGTCTTGAGGTATTCAAAGATGCACCATATCAATCCCATTAT
>JAGADS010000025.1 GCA_017613485.1 Treponema sp. | reverse complement strand
GTTTTTCCGCAGGATTCTGTCCGGCTGATTCCTCCATCCTTGAGAAGATGTCCTTTTTCGTCTCCTCTTCCTCTTCTGGAGTTACCTGAGCCATGTTGATGAGATCATCGGTGGAAAGGCCTCCGTCTTCCTGTGAAGCATCCTGTTCACTTCCGAATCCGAGGACATCATCATTGTCGTTTTCATCATCGTAAGCCATCAGTTCTTCTCCTTTTTGATCGTCACCTTGGTCTTTCCCGCTTTGAGTGTTAGCTGCGTGACAAGTTCGGGTACCGTTATCACATTCTGTTTGGTCGAGTAATTCACGAGTTCGTCCTTGTTCTTGAATACGGCAGGCTGTTCCATGTTGAGGCTGAGCGGATTAAGCACAATGTAGGTGCTCTTTCCGTCATCGAATACAAGTTCAGGGTACCAGTACGGTTTCGTGCCGGAACACTTTACTGTGTAGTTGAAACTCATGTTTCCGCTTATATTCAGGAGGGAGTCAAGGAAACGGCTGTTCTGCTGTTCGTTGAGCCTGTTGACAGCTGCATTTGTCGATGCGCCGGATGACGGCTGTATGGATATTTTGCTTTCCGTGGAGTCGTTGTAGACCCACTGTACAAACGGCATGTAATGATCATTGTAGCTTGTTATCTGAAGCTGATACATACGTTTGTTAGTTATTATTATCATCGTACTCTCAAGGCTCTTGTAGTCCGGCTTGAGCATCAGGTATTGGGTCGCCATTCCGTTTACAAGCCCGGTACCCCTTGATAATTTCCATACATCAGGCTCGGATATGTAAGGTACTTCCATCAGTTCTTCGCCCGGTTCAAGCTGAATTACGGTTGTGTGGTATGTCTGACAGTGAATCTGATAAATTTTCTGTGGCTGAAAAACCCAAGCCTTGAGGTGACCCTGCAAGTATTCTGGAGCAGTGAGTTGATCATTAAGGTTCTGCTTCAGTGCATCCTTGCCTGTCAGAATCTTATCCCCGGTTTTTGAGTTTGACTGTGTGTAAACTGTCTCCGGTGTCTCGACATAAACAAGCTGCCTTTCAATCAGTGGTGTTCCACGGGCAATCTCAATAGCCTTCATAGCCTCCACGAAATCATCTTCAGAGATGTCAGTTAGGCTTATAATACCGTCACTTGAAATCGCGGCATTTTTCTGTCCATTTTCGTCTAATTCTTCTGTTTCCTTTGCCTTGACATTTCCTAGTGTCGTGCAGCCGAAAAATACCGTCATGAATAATGCCATTGCTGCTGAAATAATTTTTTTCATTCTGTTTCTCCTCATTATTGTGAAACCAATGTCGTGAAATCGAAATTGGTTATGTAGATGCCGAGCGGATTAAGCTTCTGATCTTCCAAGGCCGGTTCAAGAAGCTGCGTTGAAAGTACTCCTCTCGTCCTTTTCTTTTCCGTTACTTTTCCGGCAAGGGAAGAGGTCGTGATGAAGAAATCAACCTGATAACTGTCGTCTGAAAGTTTCAGAATTGACTCTATCTCGACAGTTCTCTGCTGTGAGCCGAATTTTCCGTTTATGTTGTCAGCCTTTACCATCTCAGTGAATTTGTTTGCCGAGTCCTTTGTCAAAGCTGAATAACAGTCCGAAAGGTTCTGGCTGAGAATTGTTCTATCGGTGGGTATCGCGAACGTGTTGGTTACAAATTTTCGAATTTGATATTCGATGGCTATCTGCGGTACCTTCATACCGTTATAGCTGTAGTTCGATACGTTTCCGACGTATTTTGCCTCCCCCCAGTCGCTTACCGTAATGACAAGCGGAACAGTCTTTGGAAGCCTTATAGCCCATACCAGAAGCATTATGCAGATTACAAGGCAACCGAAAGAAGCAATTGCGAAAAGCCTCCACTTACGTTCACCGCGCTCCTCCATCTTCACCATGTTTCGGTACATGTCGAATGGCGTATCGCCGGATTTTTTCAGTTTCCAGTTTGTGGCTGTGGCCATGGTGAACCTCCTTCAAACATTGACACATCCTTGTCCAGATCCGCGCTGTCGAATTCCTCGTACAGCTGAGAAAACTGGCAGGTTTCTGTTATGTTCATCTCGTTCTGCATTCTTCCCCTCTCGATGATTTCTCTCTTCAAAAAGCTTTCTGAGTCAAGGTTTTTCGTGAAGAGATCCTGCTGTATGTTGATGAGGTCCTCGGGGCTCATCTCAATTGTCAGCTGCATCAGGAACCTCCTCATCAAAAATGTCTTCCGAGATGAAGTCATCCTGTTCGGCCGTATAGAACTCATCGTTCTTTGTATCTGCCTGACTCCCGTTGTTGGCGGATGTTCCCGTCACAAAATTCACACGGTAGGGCTGTAAGTTTATGCGGCTGTGCACCTTTCCGTCCTTTACCCATTGATTCTGCCTTAAGGTACCTTGGACCGTCACTGCACGGCCTTTTGTAAGCCCCTTAAGCATTTTCTCTGCGGTATCGTTCCACATTTTGATCTGGAAGAAATTCGGAATGTCGACGTATTCTCCTTTCTCATTTTTACGTACAAGATTGTTTGCGATTGAGAATACGACATAAGACTTTCCGTCAACCGTCTTCTTAAGCTCAGCATCCTTCACCAATCGGCCTGTAAGGGCCACAACATTTAAATCTGACATATAAACCTCCTTCAGATTTGTATTTATTTCCTCTATCCGAGATAACGTGTGATTATCTCCCTCTTCCTGGAAAGCAATTTTGCAACATTCAGTCCGGCCTCCTGTGAGGCTTTACTAAGCTCCTCTTCGACTTCTTTTTTCCTTGAAGGCTCAAGGGCTTCGATCGCCTTTTTTACCGCAATCGCCTCCTGATTGAGGCTCTCGCTTGCTGTTAGTCCGCACCCGGGGCATAGAGAATCAAACTTCCCGTGTTTGGTTCCGCATACCGGACATATTATCTGAGCGCTGGCGGCTTTCAGCAGGCTCTGTTCCGCCTCCTTTTTTTTGTTCTCCTCTGCCATGTGTGTCCTGTACTGCCTTGCGCTGTCATCCTTGCAGGACATGGAGTAAAAGTAGCCCTGAAGGTTCTTTGGTTCGTGTTCCTTGCATTGTGTATGGCACCAGTCCAGGTAATTCGTCCATTCATCAGGAGGTATCTTTTGTCTAAGAAGCATGTCCCTAAGCATGGGTATATACGACTTGCCGAACGGAAAGCCCTGAGAATCAAAGAGGTGGCGGACATGTTCAGTTATTTGTATTGTGTTTTTTTCATCATCCTTTGAATCATCTGAGGCTTTTCTTGCCTGAGGATGATTATCTGGGGAATCATTATTAGGGGGATTATTTAAAGCATCGGAACTTTGGTTCCTATGCCCATCGGAACTTGAGTTCTTATGCCCATCGGAACTTTGGTTCCGATGGCTTGAGTTTTCCACAGGAACTTTGGTTCCGATGGCTTCTTGTCCGCGTTTTGAGAATTTCAGTTCGACCAGGCTGTCTGTGGCACAGTAATACACTGCGAGACCGTTTTTTGTAAGAGATGTTTTCTTTTTCATCAGTCCTTCATCGACATATCTTGAGAAGCGTTTCGTCACTGCTCTTGTTGTTCCGATTCCGAAGATGGGAAAAGTGTTGATTAGAGCCTGATAGTTCACCCAGTAATAGATGTGCCCTGCCTCACTGTAGATTTCACCCTTTGAATCCCTGAGCATTCTCATCTTGCCACTTCCGGCAAAGTCAAGGTACCACTGGAGGATATGGGCATCCACGATGTCCAAACCATGCTCAATCATCGCAAGCTGGTCAAAACCGGCCACACAGTTCTGGATATAGACGGGTATGTTCATTTTACGGGTCCTCCTGTTGGGTTCGTCAGGAAAGTAATGTCTTGGCAGTGGGAAACCAGAGGACAGAATTCGGAAAGGCAACGGAATTCACAGTACCGGCACTTTCTTCCGGGACTTTTTCCTACAGCAGTACATGTAAGCTTTTTTCCGTCCAGCATTCTTATAGTCACCCTGTCGCCCGGCTCGAACTGTATCTTCCCGTTTTTAAGTAAATCTAATGTCATTTTTTTCTCCTACAGAAGAAGTGGCAGCTGCTTGGCATCCATGTACTGCTTGTGCAGGTCTTCAGCAAGGCTTTTGGTGACATTTTTTGTTCTACCCAGATAATCTTTTGCCGCCTGGATTGTAAACAGAACAGATTTGTATTCTTGCCGTGAACGGTACAGTATGCTGTGCCAGGAGTATTCTGTCTGGCCTGTCGAATTGTCGTACAGAAACATGCTCTCTGTCATCCCTGTCTTGTCATTGAATCTGACGCACAGTTCAGCTTTTTCAGTTCCGTTTCTTGTCTCCTTGCCTTTTGCCTTGAATGTTATCATTCATGTCTCCTTTATCTAATACTCAAAGTCCCAATCATCATCCTTTGAGCTTGTAATGCTTGACTTTTTGATTGAATGTGGTATATTAGATATGTCTGGGAGTTCGATGGAAACATCGGGCGCCCTTCTTGACAAGGGCTGTCGTAGTTTGGCGGCCCTTATTTTTTGCATGTCAAACAATTGGAAGGATCCTGTATCTTCATGGAAGAATAATGCCAAACCATTTTTACCCCTGCGAGTTTCCTTAAAATCCATGCTTTTAGAAACAAAGTCATTACTGAATTCATGTAAAAATATAGCAACCCCGTTTGAGAATCTTTTTCTCATGCCATCTTTGTAATTTGCTCCCAATGTATTTTTTGTTGCTTGAGTCTCATAAAATGCAGTTACTTCCTTAAAATCCATGACGATTCCGTTTACGATTGCGTCAGGCTTCTTGCCTGGCTTTGAATTGTCTTCTTCAATCAGTATGACATCAAATCCAAAAGAAGCGAGTACCGTTGCAAGCTTACATTCCTTCTCATAAGCCTCACGGTTTTCCTTTCGTGATGAATTCTCACGAAAAGTTCCTTTATAAGTTTTTCCTGAAAGAATGTATGTTTTTGTCACTGTGTCATATTTTTCTTGAAGACGATCTCTGACAAATTTGTCGTTCTCCGGCGAAAGGTCCCGGCGATAAATTCCGAATAGCTTGAATATGGAAATCAAATCCGTAGTTTCAGTTTCCGTCTCTTTCATTTTTACTCCTTACCTCAGTAATTAAATAGCCCCAGTTGCTCTGTCTGGAAATTTTTGTACAGGGAGTTCCCTGAAGGACTTGACCATTTCGTTAAAGTCATGGACTGAAAGGGTCATGGTATCCCCGCCACTCCAGCGGCCGTCTTCCTCCTGCGAGAAACAAACACCAAAAAAGAATTCTTCTTCGGTTCCCCTAACATAACCGACTACGTTATCCCTGACCATAAAGGCATCACCTTTGTCTGTAGTTAATTCATATTCAAGCTCCAGAATATAGAGACTGTCTTTTTTCAGTTTCTTTGTCATAGTCATCGTCCCATTAAGCCCCCACCTTTTCTTTAAGAATCGTTTCAAGCAGAGCCTTTGCAAAAACTGGTGGAACGGCATTCCCGATCTGCTTAACGGTCTCAACTTTTGTTCCTATAAACTTGTAGTCAGAAGGGAAACCTGTGGCAGCTGCAAGCTCATTGGGTTGTAACATCCTGAATCCAACATCAACGCCAATTCCATCCGGTAGCACAAGTCCGAATCTGTCTTTTGTAGTCAAAGTCGGAAGAGGCTCTGATAATTTGCGTGATTTTCCATTCCCGTAGTATTCAGTGATGAACGGTGTAACAAGACAGTGTTCCTGCTTAGTACAGATAGTTGAAAGAGGTTTTGTAATATCACGACTTCGATCTATCCTGGAAGTTTGTCCGATTGCTGTTATAAACGGCTGAACAAGTGCATAATGAGC
>JAGADS010000248.1 GCA_017613485.1 Treponema sp. | reverse complement strand
CAGGTGGAAAGGGCTGGAAGGTTATGGTTGGTCCTCTTGGCCTTGATGAGTACGGTGCCGTGCTTGAGAAGTTCCGTGACGCCGGTTACAGGGATGCATTCACCCGCAAGATTAAGTAATATACAATTAAATGAAGACAGTACAAAGGACATAAAAAAAAACCGCAGTTCATATTGAATTGCGGTTTTTTTTGGAGGTGAGGGGAATTGAACCCCTGTCCAAACAAGCTGTTCAGGTGCCTCTACAGGTTTATTGAAGCGAGGTATTTGTCGGGAAACGGTAGCGGCTTCAAAGGCGTCGTCTCCTTATTCTGATTTCCTTTCGGATGTCCCGCATATACTTCAGACAGCACATACGGCAAGTCCCTGTTTGTAACAGAACATCGCGGCGTTAGGAACAGCACCCCACGAGTTCCGGCTCATGCGCAATTAAGCAGCAAGAGCTAACTGTTCGTTTTCAGACTTCTCGTCTTCTCTACGTTTGGCAGTTATAGTTTTCATCTGTATCAGAGACCAGATGAGAGCCTCACCTGCAGCACAAGTACACTCTTATCTGTCGAAACCGGGACACCCCCGATTATTATTCTCCGTCAATTGTAACACCGTGCCTCTTCTGCTGGTATTTTTTCAGCATGGCAACACCGTTACGCTTGTCGTTGTAAACAAATCCACCGTTCCAGTATTCAAGGGCAGCAAACAGAGCGTTACCGCCATCCTGTTCATCGGACTGTTTAGTGCGGAACGTTACATAATTTGTAAGTTCCTCGAAATTTGAGTTATGAAGACAGTCAAGCCTCTTGCGGTTAAAGTCATTCCACTTTTCAAGATCCTTAAATCCTTCGCCTTCATCCTCTACGATAATATGTGCATGATTCGGACTGAAAGAATACCATACACGGACTTTTTTGTTGATGTCACAGTGGTTTCCGTGCTTTACGGCATTTTTGATGATCTCTGAGATCTGCTGCTCAAGAAGGTTTATTTCCTTGATTTCCAGAGGTGCAGACTGTACGATAAGCAATGTAAAATAACGAATCTGGCGGAAATCTGACGGAAATTCCTTGTAAAGCATATTTGCCTTGTCGAATAACGGATCGTTACTGTCTGAGCGGAGTTCTTTTATTAATTCCATCTGTAATTCTCCTTATTCGTTGATCATCAAGAGGGCTTCTTCAACTGAATTTGCAATAGGAAAGTACCCCATGAGCTTGGTAAGTTCGATAACCTTCTTTACTGAGCCGTGAATGTTTGAAATGTAAAGCTTGAGGTTCATCTTCTTGATGGTGGAGCAGATGTAAATCAATGCACCGATTCCAGATGAGTCGATGTAGTCAACCTGCTCAAGATTGATGACAAATGATTTTACATTCTTCTCAAGCATTTTCATGACTAACTCTTTGAGCTTGTAAGAATTGTACAAGTCCATTTCGCCATTTACGTCAATGATGTAAACCTCACCATTTTTGCGTATTTTCAGTTCCATAAGTTTTCTCCTTATTGCACAATTTACTGTAATTTAATTATCAGCAGTGACTGATCATCATGCTGTTCAGCAGAGTCACTGAAGTTTTTAAGGTCAGCCTTTACAAGGTTGGCCAGCTCTTTACTCGGTTTTGCATGATTTTTCTTAATCAAACTCAACAGAGTATCCGTTGTATACTGCTGTCCGTTTGCATTTACTGCTTCAACAACTCCATCAGTATACATGACTATTATATCACCACTTTTAACATTTTGCACGAATTCTTTGTATTCTGTTGTTTTTTCTACTCCAAGAGGGTCAGAATTCTGAGAAATCTGAGTAAATTCCGAGGTAGAAGAGTCAAAATACCAGACCGGCACTATGCCTCCAGTGGATAATTCCATTGTTTTGTCTACGGGATTATAGTTTATGAGGGAAACAGAACCGAAGTGGTCTGTGCTGAACGATTCGCTCGTCAATCCCTTGTTTACCCATGTAAGTATTTTTCCCGCTGACTGTGTAGTATTGACGACAAGACGGAGCATTGCACGTATCATTGTCATGACGGACATGCTGTTTACGCCCTTTCCTGCTATGTCTCCCATTATGAACGAAATGCGGTCCTTGCGAGAAGGAATGATGTCATAGAAGTCTCCGCAGACACCTTCTGCCTGATTCCATACTGCACCAAGCTGAAGTCCCTTTACAGCCGGAAGTTTCTCTGGCTTCATCTTGTTCTGGATGCGGCCTGCGATTTCCGACTCCTTGTTCATTTCGCTCTTTTCTATAATGTCTTTTACTGAAATTACGTTCTGAATTGTTGCAGCTGCAAAGTCCGTGAGTGTGACAGCTGTCTTGAGGTCGCTCTGTGTAAGCTTTTCTGATGTGTTCTTGCGGGCAAAAGCAGTAACACCGATGACTGTGTCCATGGTTTTCATAGGAACTATGATATAGCTTCCGCATTCAAGGAATTCTTCAGGACCGTTCTGATAAATGCGGCTGTCAAGCTCTGGCTTTTCGATAAGCTCCGGGCGGCCTGACTTTGCAATTTCACCGAAAATATTGTCCTGCAGCGGGAAAGTTGCGAATTTAAAGCTTGTTGATACACGGACTGGTTTATGCGGTAAATCAGATGGCAGCTTGTATGGGGGAGGGAAGTCTCCCTCAAATGCCTTTACGGAGACAATATCCTCAAAATCATCAACCATGAGGATTGCGGCACCGTCTGCGTTAATCTGCTCCCTGATCGTGTGGTTTATGTATTCAAGGAAGCTGTTGTATCCCTTGTCTGAGCCGTATGCCTGAGCTGCCTTTGCCATGAAGTCACGGTTAATGTCCATGAGAGAGAAGTCTTCCTCAGAAAGCTCCTTGGCTTTTTCCTCTGTTTTCTGGATCTGCTCGCTGGCTTTAAGGGCTGCCTTGTTATATGATTTGGGAACCAGTTTATCGATTTTCTTTGGCTCAAACATCGCAAGCATGGCACCGTAAGGAACAAGAATGAATGCGATGACAAAAAGACTGAGGCAGTAGAACATGAATGCTCCGCCGCTCATTTTACCGGTGAGTGAGGCTATTGCGGTAATCAGGCTTGACAGGATTATGATAATGTTTGAGACGATGGTAATAAAGCTGACTCTTGCTGTACTGCGTTTCCTTGCTATAAGCAGAAGTACAAGCAACGCTAGCGAAAGGCCTGAGATGGCGAAAAGAGGAATGTAAACGTATGCATTATCAAATGTCAAAATATTACTCCCTGTACCCGTCTATGATAAAACCAGAGTTGTTCTAATATCTTATCATTGAAAACGTGTACCGTCAAGTTTTTTCGGTGAAAGACAGACATCTTTCAGAATATAAAAAACCCTCACTGTACGATTATCGGCAGAATTTGCAAAAAAATAAACGGCATCTCTAAAAACTCCTGGTTGATAAAGCAAGATGCCGTTTTTGCGGTTTTATTTTGTTTTTATGTCTGTTTTTTGGCTTTTACTTGAACACTATACGGACAAATTTCTTCTTTCCTGATCGAAGTACAAGCTCTCCGTCTTTGTCAAGGTCGTCTTTTGTCACGGTTTTCTTGACGTCAGAGACTGTATTTCCGTTAATAGATGCACCCCCCTGCTCAATCAGGCGGCGAATGTCACTTTTTGTTCCCCCGAGCTTTGCGTTGAAGAAAAGGTCAATGACACCGGTTCCTGTATCGACAGCTGACTTAGGCATCTCTACGGTAGGCATGTTGTTCTTGTCTCCCTGACCGCTGAAAGCTGCCTTTGCTCCGTCAACTGCCTTGTCTGCCTCTTCCTTGCCGTGAAGGTCCTTTACAACCTCGTATGCAAGAGTCTTCTGTGCAATACGT
>JAGADS010000247.1 GCA_017613485.1 Treponema sp. | reverse complement strand
GCAAAGATCTGCCGTTCAAAGCCGGGAACACTCAGCCTGTGGGCTTCAACACGCGAGCTCTACAACATCGTTGAGGCAGACCGCTGCAAGTGTGACATCATCACAGTTCCAAATGCAGTGCTCGCAAAGATTCCAGGAATGGGAAAAACTCCTATGGAAGGATCAAAGGATACAGTACTTACATTTGCAAAGGACATCAAGGATCTGGGATTCAGCATCCTGAAATAAAATCAATTTAACCCAATGGTAAGAATAGCCATTGTGTCATTGCCGGACTGCTTGAAGCTTTGCTGCAAGTAGATCCGGCAATCTTTGTTTATACACACAGGTACAATAGAGATTATCGGGTCAAGCCCGATAATGACAGAATATCAAGCCCGATAATGACAGTATATAGAGCCTGTTAATGACAATAAAATCATATTACAGTGGCGTTCTTCCACTTTCCGCTTATGAACCTTCCGATAAAGAATGCTGATCTTACTGCCCAGTCTACATTCATCGAAAGCCATGTTCCAACAGCGCCGTAGCATTCATCCCAGTGCATCAGGTCAATTATTCCGAATAAACGTGTCCTTGCAGAAAGGTAGCTCATGCCGACGCGGAAAATCCACATGCTCAAAATCGAGACTATCATAGTAAATGTGGCATCTCCGGAAGCCCTCAGCGCATTCGGGAGCGAGAACGAGAACGACCATATCAGCATTCCAAAGAAACCATGCAGGAACATCATCCACCATGCCATGTCTGTTGTAAGCGGACTCATGTTGTAAAAGACAAGGAGCCATCTTGCACTGAGTAAAAGAGGAATGTTAAGTACCCACATCGATGCTATTGCGATAAAAAGCATTTTCTTTGTGTAATAGCTTGCCTGCTCAGTTTTACCTGCACCCATGCACTGACCTATGACAGTAAGCATTGCCATTCCAACTGCCGCACCTGGAATTACCTCAAAGCCTGCTATTGTGTTTGCAGCTGCATTTGCCGCAATTGCCGCAGTTCCGAATGTGGCCACCAGAGAAAGGACAAGGATTTTTCCGAACTGGAACATGGAGTTTTCAAGACAGTTGGGGATGCCGATTTTAAGAATCCTTCCGACAAGATGCCAGTCCCATTCAAAATGAAAAATGCCTCGTATGGAAACAGCCTTGCCTTCTGATTTCTGCCTGTACAACAGGACAAGGAGGATTATTGCCGCAATCAGGCGTGATATAAGGGTAGGGATGGCAACCCCTTCAACACCGCAGTGTAAGCCATAGATAAGCCATGCGTTTCCGCCGATGTTCAGTACGTTTACAAGGGCCGCTACAATCATGCTGATGCGAGAATTTCCCTGTGCACGGAAAAGGGCAGCTGCCGCGTTGTAAAGTGCAATTCCTGGAAGAGCAAGAAGTGTAATCAAAAAATATTTCTGGCTTGCATCCATCACGTCCTTTTCTATTGAGCCGAATATCAGGCTTAATAGAGGCTTTCGGACTAAAAGACAGATGCCCATGATTATGAGTGCCACAGCAGTAACAGCATAGATGAGCTGCCTTGCGGTTTTTTCTGCCATCCTCATGTTTGAGCGGCCTATGTACTGCGAGCAGACGACAGCACCTCCAGTTGCAAGGGCGGAAAAAATGTTTACAAGAAGTATGTTGAACTGATCTACAAGAGAGACGCCGCCGACAGCACTTTCGCCAAGGCTTGAGACCATGATGATGTCTGCAATGCCCAGCGTTATCTGAAGGCTCTGCTCAATTAAAAGAGGCCATATAAGAGTCCACAAATCCCTGTTGGAGAACATGAGGTCTTTTGACTCAATTTTAACTCTCTGTTTCATTTTCTTTTTTAATGGATTACTGCATTCAGGAACTGTTTTAGCCTTTCACTCTGTGGATGCGTGAATATCTGTTCCGGGGTACCGCTTTCGGCAATGATTCCCTCGTCCATAAAAAGTACGCGTGTGGCAACTTCCTTTGCAAAACCCATCTCGTGAGTGACAACAGCCATTGTCATTCCTTCCTCTGCAACTTCCTTCATAAGTGCAAGGACTTCCCCGACCATCTCAGGATCAAGAGCGGATGTAGGCTCGTCAAACAGAATCAAGTCCGGGTTCATTGCAAGGGATCTTATGATTGCGATTCTCTGCTTTTGTCCGCCGGAAAGGCTTGCAGGATATACGTTTGCTTTTTCTGAAAGACCGATTCTTTCAAGAAGCTCAAGGGCATTCTTTTCTGCCTCTTCCTTTGTCTGGAGTTTAAGAGTTACTGGTGCAAGCGTGATGTTCTGCAAAACCGTGAGATGAGGAAACAGGTTAAAGTGCTGGAACACCATTCCCATTTTCTGACGGACAGAGTTGATGTCTGTGTTCTTGTCTGTTACGTCGATTCCCTGAAAAAGAATGTGGCCTTCGTCGGGTGTATCAAGCATGTTCAGGCATCTGAGGAATGTGCTCTTTCCTGCTCCAGATGGTCCTATGATTACTACCTTCTCACCTTTTTCGATTTTAAGTGATATGTTCTTGAGGATTGTGTTTCCGCCGAATTTCTTTGATACATTCTTAACTTCTATCACTGCGGGCCATCCTTTTTTCAAGAGCGGTGAATATCTGTGTTAGTCCAAGTGTAAGTACAAGATAGATTGCGGCACATGTCAGGAGCGGAATCCATGCATTGTATGTTGCGTTTCTTATGTTGTCACATGCTTTCTGCAGATCCACGACGGCGATGAAACTTGCAACGGATGTTTCCTTTATCATCGTGATGAACTCTGACGTGAATGTCGGAACTATTGTGCGCATGGCCTGGGGCATTATGATTTTGCTCATTGTCTGACCCCAGCTTAATCCAAGCGAGCGTCCTGCCTCCATCTGACCTGCATCGACTCCCTGAATTCCAGCACGGAAAATCTCTGTACAGTATGCGCCTGAGTTTATGCCGAATGCAATGATTGCAACAAGAACTGCGTTTGTCATTCCCATCGGAGAGAAGATGACGAAATAGAAAATCATCAGCTGCGTTGCCATTGGAACACCGCGTATGATTGTAGTGTAGACGGTAGAGATTCCGCGAAGCACCTTGCTTTTTGAAAGCTTGAACAGGGCGAAAATGCACCCCAATACCGAGCCTATCAAAACCGCACAGCATGCAATAAGAAGCGTAACTCCCAATCCCTTTGGAATAAGGAGCCACCTTCCTTTTGCAATCATCGTATCATAGAAAGTCGTGAACAATCCCATATTGATTATTTTCTTACGATGATGACTTGTCTGCTTGAATAATACGGATCAGAGAAATCCACGTTCTGCCTGCGCTCGTCAGTTGCTGTCATGCCTGCTGCGATAAAGTCGATTGATGATGACTGAAGGGCTGCGATAAGACCGTCAAAGTTCATGTCAACAATCTGGAGTTTCTTGCCATAGTCACGTGCGACATACTGAGAGAATGTAACGTCAAATCCAACGATGCTTGTTCCCTCGATGTATTCAAACGGCGGGAAAGAAGCATTTGTTCCCATCTTGATGATTTCAGATGCACTGCTTGTAATTTCCGCAGGAATCTTTATGTCAGATCCGTCTGTCGGCATGAATGCGTTGCGGAGTGCATCGTATGAGCCGTCTGCCTTCATTGTATTGATAGTCTTGTTGATTGAGTTGAGGAGGGCTGTGTCACCCTTGCGTACTGCAATAGCATATTCCTCTTCTGCAAAAGGAATGTCAAGAATCTTAAGCTCAGGATTTTTCTTTACGATTTCCTTGGCTGGAAGCTCATCAAGAACAACAGCGTCAATGGCACCGTTCTTAAGGCTAAGTGAGGCATCAATACCTGTCTTGAAAGAGTGAATGTCAACATTCTCAAGTTCATCTGTAAGATACATCTCGCCGGTAGTTCCTGCCTGACATCCGACTTTTTTTCCTACAAGGTCATCAACAGAATTGATTACAACCTGTGCTTTTTTTGTGCATGATGCAAATGATAAAAGTGCTGCAAGTGACAATGCACCGATAAATATTCTTTTCATAACGGTTCCTCTTTTAAAAAAATCTAAAAGAAGTATATTATTATAGAAGAATTAAGTCAAGTTTACGTGTTTACTTTTTTTCCCTGAGCCTTGAGATAAGCGGAGGAAGGACTTCTGCAATCATGATTGAAATGAAAATCAGTATGCAGCCGAGCCATGTCTTTGCCGTCATTTTTTCTCCAAGCATCATAACTGAAAAGAACATGCCGAAAACCGACTCAAGTGAAAGAAAAAGGGATGCAAGGGCAGAGTGGACATATTTTAATCCCACATTCTGCAAGAGGAACCCGATCATCGAGGCACCAAGGCCAAGATACAGAAGCGAGCGTATTACCTGAAAGTTCCTGAGTGCACTAGAAGGAAAAGCACCGTCGTAAAAGGGAGCCATAATCCATCCCAGGACAGCCGCCACACCGAACTGCAATGCCGTAAGAAGAACAGGATCCTGTGTCTTGTTAAAGCGTGACATAAAAACAATATGCACCGCAAAAAAGATTCCGCAGCCAAGGGTAAGTACATCTCCCTTGTTTACCTCAAGAAGAGAAGACGTGCCTTCAAGTGAAAGAAATGCAATGCCGGCCAGACAGAGCAGCGCTGAAAGGAACACAAACCATTTTGGTCTTTTCCCAAAAAACAGCCATGTAAAAAGCGGAACAAGGATTACATAGAATGTTGTAAGGAAAGCATTTTTTCCCGCAGTTGTATACTTGCATCCGATTGTCTGCAGGATATAGGCGGTAAACAGCAATACGCCAAGGATTATTCCGTTTATAAGATAGGAGACATTCATCCTGGAGAATTTTTTTATGCAGCACAGTGAAAGGACGGCAAAGGCAATAGTATAACGCAATGCCACCATCCATACAGGCCCTATGTGGTCAAGGCTGTCCTTTACGACAACAAAAGAAAAGCCCCATATCAGAGGAGCAACGATGAGTCCGATTGTTGAAAAAAACGTTTTTGATTTATCTGAATTATTCATAATTAAAATATTGTGTATAAACTGTCATTATCGGGCTTGACCCGATAATCCCTGCTGCATAACAAGTAGACAGGGATTGCCGGATCTACTTGCAGCAACGCTTCAAGCATGTCCGGCAATGACATACTGATGTGAATTATCAGCCGATGTGAACTTTTTCAATCTTCCAGATGTCGTCGACGTATTCCTGGATGGTTCTGTCGCTTGAGAATTTACCGCTGTTTGCGATGTTCAAAAGTGCCATCTTTGCCCACTTCTTCTTGTCGGCATAGGCCTGTGCAAGCTTTTTCTGGGTCTGCACGTAGGAGTCAAAGTCTGCAAGAAGGAAGTAAACGTCAGGTCTCTGTCCCTCAACACCGTATACGATTGAGTCATGCAGCTCACGGAACAGGAGGCCGCTCTTGTCGTATGTGCCGTCAACAAGCTGGTTAACGACTTTTGCAAGTGCCGGATTCCTTTCAAGATACTTCTGCGGATTGTATGAGTGCTCGCTGTTTATCTTGATGATCTCGTCTGCTGTAAGACCGAAGATGAATGCGTTTTCCTTTCCTGCTGCTTCAACAATCTCGATGTTTGCACCGTCAAGTGTTCCAAGGGTCAGTGCACCGTTCATCATGAACTTCATGTTTGATGTACCGGATGCCTCGTATCCTGCCGTAGAGATCTGCTCTGAGACATCGCTTGCCGGAATGATTTTCTCTGCTACAGATACACGGTAGTTCTCAACGAACACGACACGGAGCTTTCCGCCCACACGCCTGTCGTTGTTGATTCTCTCTGCCACACAGTTTATCAGCTTGATGATGCTCTTTGCCCTGCGGTAACCTGAGGCTGCCTTTGCACCAAAGATGAATGTGCGTGACGGACATACAAAGTTCGGATCCTCCACGATGCAGTTGTAAAGATACATGATGTGGAATACGTTAAGGAGCTGCCTCTTGTACTCATGAAGACGCTTTACCTGGGTGTCAAAAATGCTCTCCGGGTCAAGGAATTCATTCTGTGTGTGCTTGAGGTAGTTTGCAAGCTTTTCCTTGTTGTGCTGCTTGATTGCCATGAGTTCCTTGAGAGAGGCATCATCGTCTGCGAATTTCTCAAGTCCCTTAAGCTTTGTAAGGTCGTTCTCCCATTCATGTCCGATTCTGTCGCAGATGAATTTTGTAAGCTCAGGGTTGGAGCTCATAAGCCATCTTCTCTGTGTTACGCCGTTTGTCTTGTTGTTGAACTTGTCCGGGTAGATAGCGTTCCAGTTCTTGAATTCCTGTTCCTTAAGAAGCTTTGTGTGAAGCTCTGCAACACCGTTTACGCTGAAACATGCGTGAATTGCAAGCCATCCCATGTAGACCTTTCCGTCGTGGATGATTGCCATGTGGTTCTGCTTGTCATAGTCGTTGGGGAATTTTGCACGGAGTTCAATTACAAGGCGGCGGTTGATTTCCTCGACAATCTGGTAGATGCGCGGAAGAAGGTTCTTGAATGTCTCGATAGGCCACTTCTCCAATGCCTCTGCAAGAATCGTGTGGTTTGTATATGCGAATGTCTTTGTACAGATTGTCCATGTATCATTCCAGCCGACATTGTATTCATCCATCAGGATACGCATGAGCTCAGGAATTGCGACAACAGGGTGTGTGTCGTTCAGCTGGATTACGTGATAGTCCGGGAATTTAGAGAAGTCTGTTCCAACCTTATTCACAAACTGATGCACAAGGTCCTGAAGTGATGCAGACGTAAAGAAATACTGCTGGCGCAGGCGTAGTTCCTTTCCCAAAGGTCCGTTGTCGTTAGGATAAAGAACACGGGTAATGTTCTCCGCATTGTTCTGCTTTTCCACGGCACGCATGTACTGCATGTCATTGAACAGCTGGAGGTCAAATCCATTCGGGCTTGATGCCTGCCACAGACGGAGAGTGTTGACTGTATTGTTTCCGAAACCTACGATAGGCATGTCATAAGGAGTAGCTGTAATCTCCTCTGCGTTCTCAATGTAGAAGCGGTCCTGTCCGTCGGGTGTCTTTCCATACTTTATCTGACCGCCGAATTTAACGGTAACAGAAAGGTCGCTTCTCTTTACTTCCCACGGGTCGCGGTGCTTGAGCCAGTTATCAGGATATTCAACCTGTTCGCCGTCGATGATGTGCTGCTCGAACATTCCGTATTCATAGCGTATGCCGTAACCGTGTCCTGGATATTCAAGTGTTGCAAGGGAATCAAGGAAACATGCCGCAAGACGTCCAAGACCACCGTTACCGAGACCTGCATCCGGCTCCTCATCCTCAACCAGATCATATTCCAGCTCAAGATCCTTAAGAACCTCGATTACCTTGTCCTTGATTTTACAGTTGATGAGGTTGTTGCTGAGTGCACGTCCCATAAGGAATTCCGCGCTCAAATAATAAAGCTGCTTTGTCGGTTTTGCATCATACTGCCTGCGTGTCTCCATCCAGTTGGGCATTATGATTTCAAGGGCAGAGGCACTTACAGCATCAAAAAGGTCATGCTTGTTTGCCTGCGTAATGTCTTTTCCATACTGCCTTCTAAGACGGTCTTCCAGGTTCTTCTTGAATTTCTCCGCGTTAAATTCCATATAAATCCTCCTTATGTTGCCTGTTATTTTGCCATCAATATAATCAGCGAGCCTGCGGGAATAACGTATCGTCCCTGAGCCCTAAGCTGCTCAATCTCATCGTCCGGTATCAGTGCTTCTCCCTTGTCGATTGAAGTATCAGCCACAAGATACCAGAGCTTGTTTTCCGGTAATGTCGGTAATGTAACCAGAATGTCGGTGCGGTCTGAGTTTGCCGCGATGTAGAAATCAGAGTCAGGCTTACCGTCATCGTTCATGCAGTCCTTTCCGCTCAATGTGAATGCAAGGAAACGTGAAAGCTCGTTCCAGTCCGGGTTACTGCCGTCGGGATTGTACCACTGAATGTCCGGTCCTGATTCTGCCCTTGAGCCAAGGAAAAATTCCTTTCGTCTGAAAACTGAATGCTTTTTCCTGAGTTCTATTGCATGTTTTGTAAAGTTGATCAGTTTTTCGTTAAGCGAGCAGATGCCCCAGTCAAACCATGATATGTCGTTGTCTTGGCAGTAGGCGTTGTTGTTTCCCTGCTGCCCCCTTCTGAATTCATCACCGCCAAGAAGCATCGGGGTGCCCTGTGATATCATGAGGGTAAGGATATAGTTCCTCATCTGCTTGTTGCGCATTCTTTCGATTGAAGGATTCTTTGTGGGACCCTCGTAGCCGTGGTTGTAGCTCCAGTTAGAGTCTGTGCCGTCGCGGTTGTCCTCACCGTTCTCCTCGTTGTGCTTTCCGTTGTAGCTTACAAGATCATTCATCGTAAAGCCGTCGTGGCAGGTCACGTAGTTTATTCCCACCCATGGCTTCCTGAATCCAAAAAGATCGCTTGAGCCTGAAATGCGTGTGGCGGCCCCGGTTGAGACATGCTCATCACCACGCCAGAATTTGCGTATGTCGTCACGGAAACGGTCATTCCATTCTGCCCATCTTGTGCCCGGGAATTCACCAAGCTGATATGCCCCGCCTGCATCCCAAGGTTCTGCAATCATCTTTGTATTGTGGAGAACAGGATCCTCTGCAATCGCCTCGACAAGGGGGGAAACCTTCAATAGAGAGCCGTCACCCTTTCTGTTCAATATTGATGCAAGGTCAAAGCGGAATCCGTCTATGTGATACTCCATGACCCAGTAGCGCAGGCAGTCAAGTATGAATTTTATCATTACCGGATGATTTGTGTTTACGGTGTTGCCGCAGCCGGAATAGTTCATGTAGTATTCCTTGTGCGATGGAACAAGGTCGTAGTAGATGCTGTTGTCAAAACCGCGGAAGTTAAGGGAGATACCGTGCTCGTTTCCTTCTGCCGTATGGTTGAACACAACGTCAAGTATTATTTCAATTCCAGCTGAATGGAGCTCCTTTACAAGCCTCTTGAATTCGTTTACACAGCCGCCTGGCCTCTTGTCTGCTGAATAGCTTGCCTTGGGTGCGAAAAACGAGATCGTGCTGTAACCCCAGTAGTTTTTCATGCGCTCGCCGGTACGTGGATTCTCATTCGTGTTCTCGTATTCGTCAAATTCAAATACAGGAAGAAGCTCAACAGAAGTAATTCCAAGATGCTTGAGGTAGGGAATTTTCTGGATAAAGCCGTCGTATGTTCCAGGATTGTTTACCCCGGAATTCTTTCCCGCAGTAAAGCCCTTTACGTGAACCTCATAAATCACAGCCCCGGAAAGAGGAATGTTTAGCGGACGGTCATTTCCCCAGTCAAAATCATTGCTGTCAACAACAACACTCTTGGGGAAAAAATACAGGTGTCTGCTCTCGGAAAGCTCTATGTCAGTCTTGTCAACCGGAGTGCGGTAAGTCGGAGGCAGGTTGTGGAATACAGAGACCGGAGTCACAGCCTTGGCATAGGGATCAAAAAGAAGCTGCTTTACGTTGAAGCGGTGTCCCTCGGATGGCTCAAAAGGTCCGTCAACCTGATATGTATAAAGTGAGCCCGCCTTGAGTCCCGGTACAAAAACATGCCAGATGTCGCCCGTGCGGTTAATCTCAGGATTAAAATCTATAATTGCGTAGGGGTCATTGTCCTCTGAATTATGATAAAGATTCAGGATGACTTTGGTTCCATTCCGGCTGAAAACCGAAAAATTAACCCCGTCCGGACATGGTGTCGCTCCAAGAGGAAAAGGCCTGCCCGGAAATGTTTGAATTGTTTCCATAATATGACAATTATATCAGATAATGTGAAATTTTTCCATAGGGAAAGTGCTTTTTATGCCAGATAAAACACATCCTCAAATTTTTTGTCCAGGGCCACGCATAGAACCAGAGCAAGTTTTGCAGTGGGGCAGAACTGACCTGTTTCAATCG
>JAGADS010000246.1 GCA_017613485.1 Treponema sp. | reverse complement strand
TGATGCTGCAAAATAATTTCCCTGGAAAACAGCTACAGCCAAAAATGTATTTGTTCAAGGACTACTAGCATCTTGCCCGGCTTTTTTACAGCGGGGTGGTGTTTGTTGCCTTTGACACAGAGACGACAGGCCTTCACGCAGAGACTGATTATCTTATGGAAGTGGGGGCCGTAAAATTTTCCTGCAACGGTGAGATAAGCCGTTTTGATCAGCTTATAAAACCGCCTATTCCTATACTTCCTTTCTTAACGGATCTGACCCACATCACAAACGACATGGTAAGGAATTGTCCTCCCGCAAGCAAAGTGCTTCCTGATTTCCTCAGGTTCATCGGGGATAAGAATGCAGTTCTTCTGGCACACAACGCGCCTTTTGACCTTGGCTTTCTGAACGCAGAGCTGGTAAGGATGGCAGTTCCGACGATACACAACCAGTGCATCGACACGCTTCCTCTTGCAAGATGGGCTTATCCTAATTTTGTAAATGAGTCAGAGAAGGGACCTTATAAATTACAGTCGCTTGCCAAACGCTTTGAGATACAGGTCCTAGCCGCCCACAGGGCAGATGATGATGCAAGGGTCCTGATGGAACTGTTCAAGAGAATAATAAAGGACACCATCCCCAAGCAGAAGGACTTTGAGATCCATTCACAAAGCGACAGTCTTATGCCCCAGAACATTCAGCTGGAGCTGTTTTAGTTTGCCTTTTTCTGGAAGTGGCTGAACGTCATGCTGAAGCTTGCACGTCCCTGTGTAACAGAGCGCAATGTCGTGCTGAATCCGAACATCTTTGCCATCGGTGCCTGTGCGTGAACAATGTTTCCGCCTGATTTTTCATCCATGCTGCTTATCATTCCACCGCGCTGAGTTATCTGGCTCATTGCATCTCCGACAAATTCCGTAGGTGACTCAATGTCTACGGCCATTACAGGCTCAAGAAGCTCTGGGCTTGCATTGTTGCATGCCTGGTCAAATGCCTCTGCCGCCGCTGCCGAGAATGCAGGTGGAGTAGAGGTCAATGGATTATAGTCTATTGATGTAACGGTAACAGCTATGTCCGTGCATGGGTAACCGAGTTTTATTCCGCTTCCGAAACAGTTGTTTATGCTTCCCTCAATTGCCTCGAATATCTCATCCGGGATAGAAGAGTCGTGCTTGACCGTGCATGTGTAAAGGTTTCCTTTTCCTGTCTCACGTGGCTCAACCTTAAGCGTGATTCCAGCAGTGTTCTCTTTTCCTGCAAGCATGCGGTTGTAATTCTCTGTGTACTCTGCTTCGCATGTAACGGACTCGCGGTATGTAACCTGAGGAGCACCCACACGGCACTGAACCTTAAAGTCGTCCCTGATGCGTGTTACAAGGACATCAAGATGAAGCTCACCCATTCCGCTTATGATAAGCTGACCAGTCTCCTCATCATCCCTGTGTGTAAAAGTCGGGTCCTCACGGCTCAGGATCTCAAGTGTCTCGTTGAGCTTGTCCCTGTCGCTCATTGTCTCAGGCTCTATTGCGATGGAGATTACGGGCTCCGGGAACTGTACGTTCTCAAGAAGAACGGGCATTCCCTCGCTTCCGAGAGTGTCTCCTGTCTGAGAAATCTTAAGGCCTACAAAAACCGCTATGTCTCCGGCACTTACGCTGTCCATCTGCTCCATGTGGTTTGCATTTACGCGGAGGATACGGTTGATTCTTTCCCTTTTTTTCTTTCCGACATTGTAAACCTGGGTTCCGGTGCTGATCTTTCCTGAGTACATCCTTACATAGCTAAGGATTCCGGCTTCCCTGTCATACTGAATCTTGAATACAAGGCCGACCGGGGTCTTTGAGTCAGGATCACACTTTACCTGGACTTTCTCTTCCTCGTCGTGCTTCTTGATATGAAGTCCCTCTGCAGGCGGAATCTCGTCCGGTGCAGGAAGATAATTAACGATTGCATCCATGAGGGGCTGTACACCCTGGTTATGACGGCTTGAACCGCACAGGAAAGGAACCAATGTCCTGTTTATCGTGTTCTTTCTGATTGAGGCAACAAGCATCTCGTTTGAAATCTCGGCACCCTCAAGATAAAGCTCGCCAAGCTCATCATCGTTTGATGCAACGGTGTCGATGAGTGTATCACGCCATTTCTTTGCTTCCTCAAGATACTCTGCGGATATATCCTCAACTGTGAATTTCTCGCCCTCTGTGGAGGCATCCCAGTGGATTTCCTTCATCTGGATCAAATCGATTACACCCTTAAAGTCTGCGCCTGCTCCGATCGGTATCTCAAGGGCAACTGTCTCGCACTTGAATTTCTCGTGGACGTCATTCATGGCACCGTAGAAATCTGCGCCTACACGGTCCATCTTGTTTACAAAACAGATTCTCGGAACATTGAATTCATCTGCCTGTCTCCAGACTGTCTCTGTCTGCGGCTGAACCCAGCCGACTGCACATATTACGGCAACCGCTCCATCCAATACGCGGAGTGAGCGCTCTACCTCTGCGGTAAAGTCAACGTGGCCGGGGGTGTCGATTATGTTTATCTGATGTCCTTTCCATTCTGTTGTGATTGCGGCGGAAGCGATGGTGATTCCTCTTTCCTGCTCCTGCTGCATAAAGTCCATTGTGGCCTGTCCGTCGTCTATCTCGCCGATTTTATGAATCTTTCCTGAATAATGAAGTATGCGTTCTGTAGTTGTTGTTTTTCCTGCATCAATATGAGCCATGATGCCAATGTTTCTCATCTTGTTCAACATAATAATTAATCCTTAAATGTCAAAATCTTGTACCCATATATGATAGAGGAAAAAGTCAATAATCACAATAGGGTAGAATGAGTAAGGGGGGGCGCATATATACTTTAACCACCCCAAGTATATACCATAGCCGACTAAAGTATGTA
>JAGADS010000245.1 GCA_017613485.1 Treponema sp. | reverse complement strand
TTCTCAAGCCTTGCATACCAGAGCATCAACTGCGACCCGAAGCTTCCGGAGGTACTCAACCAGTTCTTTCCCCTTCCACGCCTCCTGATATTCCTTGACATCGAGCCGTCCAAGGCACTTGAGCGCATGAGCGGAAGAAGCTGCCGTGAAATCTACGAAAAGGAGGACTTCCTGATAAAAACAACAGCCTCCTACCGCCGCATTATGGACGAATTCTCAAAGCCGGAAAAAAAAGGTGAAATGGAAATCATGCTCATGGACGCCACCAGACCCCCGGAAGAAATCCACAAGACCGTCTGGCAGAAAATCCAGGAAATAATCCTGAATTCCTAATTCATAATTCCGCATTCCGCATTCCGAATTCCGAATTCATAATTATGCCTCCCCCTTCTTGAATAAAACTCCCAATTGTTATAGACTTTGCCAAAATTTCTATCTGGAGAATCAAGATGTCAACACCCATTGAAAACTATTTGAATTCCTGCGGCGGAAAACCAAATCCTGCAATGCTTGCATACGTTGCAAACCTTCAGCAGACCGCAGCCGTCGGACCGGAAATCGCAGCCGATATAGTAAACGAACTGGAAAACCAGAGACGCCACCTTAAGCTTGTTGCAAGTGAAAACTACTGCTCACTCAGCGTACAGGCAGCCATGGGAAACCTGCTTACAGACAAGTATGCCGAAGGATTCCCTGAGCACCGTTATTATGGCGGATGCGTCAATATTGATGCAGTTGAGAACACAGCGGCACGCGAGGCAGAGGCTGTTTTCGGAGCCGACTACGCTTATGTCCAGCCACATTCCGGGGCAGACGCAAACCTGGTTGCATATTGGGCAATTCTCTCTAAGACAATTGAGACACCGACTCTTGAGGAGCTTGGAGTAAAATCTCTTGCAGAACTTACGGACGAACAGTTCGACATGCTCAGGAAAAAGTTCGGAAACCAGAAGCTCATGGGTCTTGACTACTCATGTGGAGGACACCTTACACACGGTTACCGCATGAACGTTTCAGCCAGAATGTTCGAAAGCCACCCTTACGGCGTAGACAGGGAGACAGGCCTTCTTGACTATGACGCTATTGAGAAGCAGGCCATGGAAGTAAAGCCGCTTATCCTCCTTACAGGTTTCTCAGCATATCCACGCAAGATCAACTTCAAGAGATTCCGTGAGATAGCAGATAAATGCGGAGCTGTATTGATGGTTGACATGGCACACTTTGCAGGTCTTGTAGCCGGAAAAGTATTCACCGACGACTATGACCCTGTCAAATGGGCTGATGTAGTAACGACAACAACACACAAGACACTTCGTGGTCCACGCGGTGCAATCATACTCTGCAAGGAAGAATTCAAGGATTACCTGAACAAGGGATGCCCGATGGTACTCGGAGGCCCACTCGGTCACGTAATGGCGGCAAAGGCCATCGCACTCAAGGAAGCACGCACTCCAAAATATCAGGAATGGGCACACAACGTCGTAAAGAACGCACAGGCACTTGCAGAAAGCTGCATGAACCTTGGAATGAGGCTCCAGACCAATGGAACCGAGAACCACCTGATGCTCATCGACGTAACCACATACGGACTTACAGGAAAGCAGGCTGAGGCTGCACTCTTCAAATGCGGCGTCACTGCAAACGCAAACGCACTGCCCTACGACAAGAACGGAGCATGGTGGACAAGCGGAATCCGCATCGGTACCCCAGGCCTTACAACACTGGGCATGAACACTGACGACATGAGGGAAGTAGCATCAATAATTGACCTTGTGCTCAAGGGAACAAAACCTGGTGTCAACAAGGAAGGAAAGCCTGCAAAGGGAAAAATCGTCCTTGATCCTGACACTGAAAACAAGGCAAAGGAGCGCGTACAGGCATTGCTCGGAAAGCATGTTCTCTATCCTGAGCTTGACCTTGATTTCCTGAAAAAGGAATTTGTAAAATAAAAGCGAAAAAATTCGCAGTTTTGCAAAAATTTCTGTTGTCAAACATGGAATTTGACTTTATACTGGTAGAAGGGTTCTGTGTCCGTTTCATCTGTGATCAACACTGAGGCAACGGGCACAACAGGTGGACAAGGCCCTGAATATTGAACTCGAGGAAGGAATTATGAAAAAGATTATAATGGCATTGGCAGTGGCTCTGGCTGTTACAGTTTCAGCAGTAGCACAGAGTTCATCTTCAAGCACACCAATTTGGAATCACGGAGACAATGTTTCCGATGTTTCATACGAGAGCGTACCGATTTATAAAATCCTTCAGACAACGGATGCCTACATAGTCATCTATCTGGCCCGCGGAATGAAGGTTGAAAGTCTTATTATCCCAAAGGAATGGGGAAAATACGGAGATGGCAAAAAGCTCTATTTCCGCAACAAGGCAGCAGGTCTCGATTCGTCTATGACAGTGTTCTACAAGGGCGATTCTTTTGACCACGTCATCCTGACTGTAAACCTGAACCCGCTTGACCCTCTATGGGGAATTGCACCACACGGAACAAAGGTTGACACAAACATAGATACACTGGATATCAAATTCTAGCAAAACCGACAATAAGGGAGCATACAGAAGCAATACTGTGGCTCCCTGTTTTTCTTTAAAGGATTCAAAATATGATTAGTCTCTCACAGGAACAGATAGATTCATTCAGGTCTTTTGTTGATTCCCATGATTTTTTCATAATTGCCGGACATAAGGAACCCGACGGAGACTGTGTTTCCAGCTGTCTTGGAATTTCGTTCATACTGAATCATCTAAACAAAAAATATGCGCTTATAAATTCAGGTCCCTTCAAGCGTACGGAGATAAAGCAGTTTGCATCAAAGTTTTCAGATCAGAAACCATCTTTATCAGCCATTCAAAAAAATGCACTTATCATCGTAGACTGTTCAGAACATGAAAGGCTTGGGGATGTTGGAGAAGGACTTGAAAACCTTGACACTTTCATCGTAGATCATCACAAAACAGCTGAAGTAAAAGGCAAGAAAGCAATAATCGACCCCTCTGCACCCGCAGCCGCACTTTTAGTCCAGCAGCTTTTTGAGGCCATTGTCGGCAAACCGAGTCCTGAAGAAGCCCATGCCATTTTCTTCGGAATTGCAACCGACACCGGATTTTTCCATTACCTTAACCAGTTGGATTCTTCTGTTTTTGAGGCGGCAGCCCGATTGACAGATGCAGGCGTAAATCCAAGAAATGTCTATCAGGAAATGTCGGACGGCAAACCATGGAATACAAGAAAGCTGCTTGCAATCTTACTCGACAGGGCAAAAAGATACTGCAACGGGAAACTTGTTGTCACTTATGAGGAACAGGCGGACACAAGACGCTACGGACAGGAAGGAAGGGATTCAGATGCCCTATACTCACTCATGCTCTCAACAGAAGGCGTTGAGGCTGTTGTTTTTCTAAGGCAGGAAAGCGACACAAAATGCACTGCCGGTTTCCGTTCCCTGAATGACTGTGATGTAAGCGTCATTGCCTCTGGTCTGGGAGGTGGAGGTCATAAAAATGCAAGCGGGGCAAGCATAGAAGGCAGGCTTGAGCAGATTATCCCGCATATTGTTCAAGAATTCGAGAAAATCCTGTAATTAAATGACAATTTCTGTAATTTTCTTACAACTTTTGTAATTTTATTATAGAAAATCGCATGAAAATCAACAGCTTTCATTTTCTCTTAATTTTTTTCTCCGTTCTTTACCTCTAATCAATTCTTTATATTATAACAGTTTACACATTTCAAACAGTAAATTTTATCTTTTTCAATCAACCTGGCACACTTCTTGCTAAATATTTCTCAGTTTAACAAAAAAAGAGGTTATTTTATGAAAGAACTTGAAAGCATGATCTATGATTTTCAGAAAAAACGCATTAACACAGATGATGCAGTTCGTAGGCTTGTAGAGTTTATGTACAGACACAAAAACTGGTTTGGACTGAACAGGTTGATGGAAGATGAGTTACATGATTTTCTATTGGAAAACTACCCTTTGTTTACGCACCTTTTCAAGAACTATGACAGTACAAAAGGTGATTTCACGTGCTATGTATTCGGAAATATCACGCAGGCATACCATGGCTGGAAAAGGATGAACACAAGTTACCAGATAAAAAAAGTAACGCTTGAGGAAATTGAGTACT
>JAGADS010000244.1 GCA_017613485.1 Treponema sp. | reverse complement strand
CAAGGGAATCCCGTTTGCAAAACCACCTGTCGGTAAGCTAAGGTTTGCCCCGCCACAGAAAGCAGAACCTTGGGAAGGTGTCAGGGAATGCTATAAGTTTTCAGCTGTGTGTCCGCAGGCAGATGCCCTGGTAAATCCGCCGGACGATGACCTTTATGGAAAGGAGTGGTGTGTTGATACAGAGCTTCCCATGGACGATGACTGTCTTTACCTTAACGTATGGACTCCCGCAAGAAAGAGCGATGAAAAGCTTCCGGTATATTTCTGGATATTCGGCGGTGGATGGCAGGTTGGTAATGCCTCAGAGATGGAATTTGACGGAGAGCGAATTGCACGCCGTGGAATTGTAGTGGTTACAATCAACTACCGTGTAAATCTTTTCGGCTTTACATGTCACAAGGATATTACAAAGGAATATCCTGATAATCCCGCAAACTTTGGACTTCAGGACCAGCAGATGGCATTGAAATGGGTCAGCCGTAATATCGCTGCATTTGGCGGTGATCCGGACAATATCACCATAGGAGGTCAGTCTGCCGGTGGTGGAAGCGTAATCTTCCATATAGAGAATCCTGAGAGCAGGAAATATTTTAAGCGTGCCGTTGTGGAAAGCGGTCTTTTTGTAAATCCGTTCAGGAATGTGTTTCCGCGTCATACAGTAGCTGATGCAGAAAAACTAGGCGAGGAATTCTTTGAGTTCTGCGGTGTAAAATCTCTTGAGGAGGCACGTGCATTGCCTGTTTCAACTCTAATGCAGAAATGGAGCGACTGGGGTGGATTCTTTAAGTCAGTTCAGACATGGGTACCTGTATCCGACGGGAAATTCATGCGCGATGACTTAATCGACAGGGTGGAGAAGGACGGACTTGAGCCACCGCCACTTTTAATCGGCTATACCCCCGATGAATTCCTTGAGGGACCTGTGCTGGGAAACAAGGAAGGTCAGATTAGCATGGTGGAGCTTGGATTACGGAAACTCATCATGGCAGAGGAGAAACGCGGACTAAAGGCAAAGAACTATGTCTATCAATTTGCAGTTCCGATTCCAGGCTGGGATAATCCGGGTGACTTCCATTCCGTGGATCTGTGGTTCTTCTTTGAGACGCTTGCAAAGTGCTGGAGGCCGTTCAAGGGATATCATTATGACATGGCAAGGCATATCTGCGACTACCTGTGTAATTTCGTAAAGACCGGAAACCCGAATGACAGCGGTGAAAACAAGGGTGGAGTGCGTTACATCCCTGTAAAGGATGAGTTCAAGAAACGCGAGGCAGAGGAAAAGGAAAATCTCCCAGCGTGGAAACCCTTTACCACAGAAGATCCCGAGTGCATGTTCTTTGAGTCAGAGTGCCGTCCCGGAAAACTTGAGCCGTCTGCGGAAATCAAGAAATACCTGTAGGCTCTTTGTGCTGGTGAGTCCTATGAGTACTGTCATGCTGAACGCCTGTCATCAGACAGGTGATTCAGCATCTTTACATGTATTGTTAGGATTCCGGATCAAGTCCGGAATGACGGTACTATTCCTTCCATGGGTAAATCAGGGATCTGAATGACCTTTTGCCCAGGAGACGCTTCTCTTTTACAAGGAGGTCATCCCAGGGAACGTGCTTTCTCTGTGCTTTTGTTAGTCCCGGGTTAACCTCAAGCCAGTCGTATTTGTAAAGCCTCAGTTTAAGCGCGTTTGTGGACGTGATTGCCATTGTTGCAGGACCGTCCAGGATTCCCATGCTGAAGATTGCAAGCGCTGTGTTGAAAAGGTTTACCAGGGCAACCCCGATCGAGAAAAATGGATTGTCAAAAAAGAGTATGAATGATTTTTTAAGGCATTTTC
The DNA here is from genome assembly GCA_017613485.1 of Treponema sp. Next base: position 8,196 of record JAGADS010000244.1, on the reverse strand, counting down.
GGAAATTGTTGTGCATCAGGCTTCTTACAGGAAGAACCCACTGAAGTGCAAGGGATGCGATTATCACAACCCAGAAAACACATGCCATCATCAATAGACCTGTAAGGTTACCCTCGGTTTCTCCCACGCCCATCCAGATCTTGAAATAATATGGAATGCTGATTAAAACCGCAAGGATGAGTACTGCCTGACATAGTCCAAGAAGAAGGCCGTCCTTAATGCACTTTGGAATCTGAGAAAGAAAAAGCTTGAATTTGGGTGCGTCATAATTTGCTATCCGTGCGGCATTTTCTCCCTCAGCAAGAAAAAGAATGCCCCAGACAAGGCAGCAGATGATGACCGCAATCATGAAAGTGATTCCGCCAAAAGGAGTGCCTTCCCTCATGCCTGCCATCTTTGAGCAGAAGAAATACCCCAGAAATGAAAGGAGTATTACCGGAAGATTGACAAAAATCGTGTGAAAGAAATTATCCCAGATATTGCAGAAATTCTTTTTAAGAAAAAACCCGAACATGGATTAAAATATAGCGGTTTTTAGGCTTTCAGTCAATTAAATGTCATTACAGGGTTGTCTTGAATCCTATCATTATCCGCAATGATCCCGACCTGATGTTTGCAAGGTTAAGGAGATCTACGGATGCGGCTGCTTTGGCTGTTCCACCCATGAATGCAACAGAGATGAACGGGCTTACAACAAGCTGCGGATAAAGGTTTCCAGCATCAATGTTTCCTGCAAGTGTAAGGAGATTGCTTCCGGGAAGACTGAACGTAAGGTGGCTTCCTACCGAGAAGTTTGAGTCAAGGAAATAAAGATTGTCGTTGTATACGGTTAAGTTTGCACCCAGCATGGCAGCTGACATAGAGCTGTCCTCTGCAACCGACTGAGGATAGTTAAGGAAAACCATTTTATCAACACTTGCAAAAGGAAGACAGAAAACCGACGGCTGTATCTGCCATCCGAAAAGGCTAAGGCGTGGCTCGATAAAAAGATAGATTGAGTCTGCCGAGAGGTTCACTCCTCCAGATGTGCTAAGTCCGAAATCTCCTATGCCTGCTTCCACGAAAACACAGAATACATTGATGTTTCCAGCAAGCATCGTAAAGCCGAAATGAAGCGAGATTTCATCGATGGAAAAGAAACTTGTATCTGTGCTGTAGACAAAATTCATTCCAGCCGTTACATCAGAGCAGAAATTTGAAAGGCATGTGCCAAGCCTGAAATTGGTTGCAATTGATTTAGAGCTTGTTACAATGTCAGAATTCTTGAAAACATAAGTACCAAGAGCAAAATTGTCGCCTATTTTTCCTGTGTATGCCCCGCCAATTCCATAGCACGGGTAAGCAGATGCCCCGTTAACTCCAAACCAGCTCTCAGTGACTGTCGGAAGCATGTTGTTTATGCCGAACTGCCTTTTAAGGAAAATGTCTGAGCCTGCCGGTTCAAATTCACCCAGAAAAGCCGTTAGGTAGTGCACCATGTGGGTTGTGGCGAATGTTCCTGTAATCGAAAGTTCCCTTATGTTGAATGTGGCATTGATGGCGGTCGGTTCTGCAATAAGATTCTGGAGGTTTGTTGCGTTTACGGCAAATTCACCGCGGAAAAGAACGTGATTCCCGCAATCAAGCTGTCCTGCGATATAAGTCTGTGCATCAAGGCTGACGGGCAGGGTAATGTTTCCAAGTAATCCGATGTCACCGCTGAAATTCGGCATGATGAGTGCATGAGATGCCGCCTCTGCTAAAAAAAATGCGGATAAAAGAACTGTCAGTTTTTTCATGGCTTGCTCCAAAATAGACTGCTTAATTGAATATCGGCATATTGCTTTTATTACTTGAAAAATTGAATTATCTAAAATTTAGGCTTTTCAATTTCGATAAATAGTGATATAATACTATTATAATTGAAATTGTTGTTTTAGCTTGACTATTGTGTGGAAGAGGTTAAAATATAGAGTATGAGTGATTATCTTGACGCTAACAACGAGGAACTTCTCAAGGACTTTTTTGCCGAGGCTGAGCTTCAGGTGGAAACTCTGGAGAGCAATATCCTCGTTATCGAAAACGACCCGTCCAACCATGACGCCATTGATGAGATTTTCCGTGCCGCCCATACGCTTAAGGGTGGTTCTGCCACGGTTGAGATGACGGAACTTTCAACATTCTGCCATACAGTCGAAGACTTGCTTGATGCACTTCGCAGCGGTTCGGTGAATGTCTCAGAGACGATAGTGGATACACTTCTCACTTCCATAGATACAATCAAGGCAATGCTTGAGGCCAGAAGTTCCGGCTCAGTCTATCAGGAGGATGTAAGTCCCGTACTGAACAAGATAAAGTCGTTTATACCGGAAAAATCCTCAAAGAAGAAGGGGCCTGCACCTGTTCCACAGGGAATGATTGCTCCTAAGCCGGCACCAAAACCCGCCCCGGCACCTGTCTCAAACGGAATGCCTCCTGTACCTCCGCTGTCAGAGGAAGACTATACGGAAATCCGTGAGGCATGTCCTGAAAACCAGAAGCTTTGGGTAATCAACGTAACTTTCGACGAGTCAAACCCGATGAATTCCGTTGGTGGAATACAGGTATTCGCAGCACTCAAGAACCGCGGAACCGTCCTTAAGACAGTACCAGATTTTGAGGCACTTTACGAGGATGAATTCCATCCGCAGGTAGTTTATTATATAGCAACAGAATGTACGCAGGAAGAACTTGAGGATACGGCATTCCTTGATGATGTTACGCTTGCAACGGATGCACAGCCGCTCAACTCAGGAACAGCAGTAAAATCAACCCTGCAGGCATCAGAAATCCCAGAGCCTGTCAAACCAGCACCGGAACCTGTAGTAGAGACAAAAGCAGAGGAAATCCCGGAGGTAAAACAGGAAGAGCCTGTCCAGGAAGAAGCTGTGGATAATTCTACGGCAGAACCAGCAACAACACAGGCAGTACAGCAGGCAAAGAAAGCCGCCGCGCCAGCCCATACAGCAGCTCAGACGGGTTCAATCCTACGCGTAGACTCAAAGCGTGTTGATAACCTTATGAACCTTGTCAGCGAGACAGTTATTACAAAGGCTGTATTTAACCAGACGGGACTTCAGCTGGCAGATCTTCAGGTTAAGCTTCTCAACCTCAACAGCTCATTCAAGGAAAAGCACCGCCATATAATCGAGAATATCCCCAAAATACTGGAGGAGATTCAGGCTGGAGCTTCTGTAAAGGATATTCGCCAGCATTTGAACGATGAGATAAGTGCATTGCCGGGATGGTTTGACGGCTTTGAAAATGAATTCAAGGTGACGGCAAGCAAATTCCGCTCATCAACCCAGAATCTTGGACGCATTGCATCTGAGCTTCAAGAGGGCGTAATGAAAATCCGCATGGTTCCAATCGGTACCATTTTCAACAGATTCCCTCGTGTCGTGCGTGACTTGAGCCGTGATCTTGGCCGCAAGGTTGATTTGATCATAGAAGGTGAGGATACAGAGCTTGACAAGACAGTGGTTGACGATCTTCTTGATCCTATCATGCACTGTGTACGTAACTCTGTAGATCATGGTGTTGAGCCGCCGGAAGAAAGAAAGGCACACGGAAAGGACGAGACCGGTCACCTGACCTTAAAGGCATCCAACGAAGGAAATATGATTGTCATTGACATAATCGATGACGGTCAGGGTATAGAAGTAGACAAAATCAGGCAGAAGGCAATCAAGAAGGGACTCATCAGTCCGAACAAGGTGCTTTCTAATCAGGAGGCCTACGACCTTATCTTCCTGCCGGGATTCTCTACAAGCGACAAAATCAGCAATGTTTCTGGACGCGGTGTAGGTCTGGATGTTGTAAAAACCATGGTCGAAAAGCTTAAGGGTACGATTTCTGTTACCAGCGAGCGGAATGTAGGCTCAAAATTCAGCATCCGTCTGCCGTTGACCCTTGCAATCATTCAGGGACTTCTGGTTCGTGTCGGCAAAGAGGTTTACTCAATTCCGATTACAAATGTTATCGAAAGCCAGCGTGTTAAGCTGGACAGCATAAATACTATAGACAATTACGAGGTCCTTAACGTTCGCAACGAGGTTATTTCAGTTCTTCGCCTGAGCAGGCTGTTCAACATAAAGAACACAAATCAGAGCGAGTACTGCTTTATCGTAATCGTCGGTTCCCAGGAAAAGAAAATCGGTGTCATGGTTGATGCCCTTATCGGTGAGGAGGACGTGGTCATTAAGCCTTTGCGCGATCAGTTCACTACATCTCCGGGAATAGCAGGTGCTTCCATTTTGGGAGACGGCTCGGTTTCATTGATTATCGACGTAAGCCAGTTGCTGGAGCTTGGTGTCAAGCAGGAAATCAGTGCACAACAGTTCCGTGAGCAGGAAGCAATCAGAAATGCAAGCAGAGGGTAGGTAGATGGCAACAATACAGGAAAGATTAAACGTACTTGCAGGAACCACAGAAATAGCAGAAGACGGACACGTACTTACTCAGGAGCTGCTTGAGGAAGAAAAACGCAAGGCCTCCGTCATAGACTACAAGATGGTCACTTTTTCTCTGGCAGGAAAAGATTACGCCATAGACATCATGAAGGTCAAGGAAATAGCCAAGGCAGGTCATTTTACCTATGTACCTAATACTTTGCCCTTTGTGCTTGGTGTATATAACCTCCGCGGAGAGATTATCTCTATAATTGACCTGCGTAAATTCTTCAACATTCAGGTCCCGGACCGTGATGAAAATGCACTTGAGAACATGCTTATCGTTACCGTGGGTGAGCAGACCTTTGGTGTCGTTGTAGATGCAATTGATAAGGTCGTGGGTATTCAGAAATCAACGATTCAGCCGCCACACCCTCTTTTCGGTGATATCAACATCAAGTATATCTCCGGTGTCGTAGAGGCACAGCACAGGCTCTATATCCTTTTGGACATTGACAAGATTTTCGGTGTACGTACTCAGGAAGAGGAAAAGAAGCTTGAGGAAGAAGTAAAGACTCAGATGCTTCAGAGACAGACTGTTGCAGCGGAGATGGCAGCACAGCAGGTGGCTCCTCCAACTTCCAAAGTAACAAAGAACAAGGCTCCGAATCCAGAGGAAACCCAGAAAAAGGAAAGCGTTGACCTGAACTTTATCGCGGATTCACTTTTTTCAATTAAGAAATTCACGCTGAATTCCGTAACCGAGGACTGGGCGAGAAAACGCTACGTAGAATGGAAAAATGAGCGCGGAGAAAAGAAAACCCAGCTTCAGGGACCGGAAGATGCCGATGCATTCCTTAAGCCGTTCTATTCTCCCTTTACAGGTGAATGGTGGTCAGAGGCTTATGCTCAGGCTGTATACAAGGTTCTGCCAGATAATTCAGCAAACAATATCGTCGTGTGGAATCCGGGCTGCGGCAAGGGATTTGAGTCATATTCACTGGCATGTATCCTTAAAAAACGCTATCCTGGTTCTAAAATCCGCATTTATGCACATGACATTGACTTGTTGAGCGTGTCAAATGCTCCGCTTATGAACATCAGTGATGCCGCCAGTGCCGACTGGTATGCACCGTATTTAACCCGTACAACCAGCGGTGAGTGGACATTCTCAAAGGAAATAAAGGACATGATTATGTTTGAGTACCATGACTGCGTACATACAAACAATCTGCCTCCTATTGACATAGTTTTTGCACGTGATATAATTTCGTTTTTGCCGGAACAGTCTCAGAGAACGATGATAAGTGACTTTGAGGAAAAGGTAAAAGGAAATGGACTTATTATAATCGGAGAAAATGAAAATATTTCAATGAGCGGGTGGTCTAAAAAGACTGTCGGTTCTATCGGAGTATATTCAAAATAAATTTACGGATTAAATGAACAGGGGGAAATAATGAGAGTAGAGTATATTAACCCATTTGTCGAAACTTCTTACAGAGTGTTAAAAGAAGTCTTAGGTGGTGCCGAAGTTAAAAGAGGTGACTTGTACTTAAAGTCAACAGCAATGCCTGTGATGGGTGTTGCCGCACTGGTTGGTCTTGCAGGTGATGTTGAGGGTCGTGTTCTTTTTGACATGACTTATGAGACAGCACTTAATGTTGCTTCTAAAATGAATGACGAGCAGCTGCCTAGTTTCGATGATCTGGCAAAGGCTACTATCAGTGAGCTTGCAAACTTGATCACAGCTCAGGCTGTAACAAAACTTCATGAACTTGGTTTTAGGTTTGACTTGACGCCTCCAGCTCTGTTTGCAGGTCAGAACATGGAAATTGCAGCTTTAGGCGGTGGAGAAGAGAATGTTGAGGCTCTTATCGTTCCGCTTATCACTGAATTTGGTAAAATCGAAGTTAACGTCGCTATTCGTGAGAGACAGTAGGATAAAGGAGTATAGGGTATGAAGACAAAGCAGGATTTCCCTACAATCAACAATCGTCCGCCGGAAGGCTTAAAAGATGACGGCTCAAAATTCAGGGTACTGGTGGTTGATGATTCAATGTTCGTTGCCAAGCAGCTGACTCAGATCTTGAGTTCAGATGGTTATGAAATTGTTGCAACAGCTCAGGACGGTAAAGAGGGTGTTGATAAATACAAGGAACTCTGTCCAAATGTTGATATCGTAACAATGGATATTACCATGCCCCGTATGGATGGTATTACAGCCCTTGAGCAAATTGTTGCATTTGACAAGAACGCTAAGGTTGTTATGGTATCTGCCCTCGGAAAGGAAGAACTCGTTAAAAAGTCACTTCTTGCCGGTGCAAAGAACTATATCGTAAAGCCGCTTGACCGCCAGAAGGTTCTTGAGCGCATCTCAGCAGCTTTAAAATAGGGATATAAGAAGCATTCTTTTTGTTTCTCATCAAGGGACTCTGTTAAAAAAATGCAGGGTCTTTTGGTGTTTTAAATCCATGGTGGAATATACTGTATTTCCTGTCAGATTCCATTGTCATTGCAGTGCTTGTGCGTAGCCGCCGAAGGTCCACGGCAATCTTTATTAAAATAGTATGCAAAATTAAGATTATCGGGTCGAGCCCGATAATGACATTGTTCACGGTTCCCTAAAGTGCCGCTTAAGATATTCCGATTATAAATGTGTCGTTTCGTTAAAAATGTTATTATTATTCAAAATGTAACTATTGTGATGGATTTATTTTTTTAACTATGTAACCTTTTGGTGGAGGGGAAAATTATGGACGAAATGAATGCCTATGACGTATGGGGCAAGGTGATTGAGTCACATCTGTCTGCTGATTCAGCCGCAACATGGAAGAATTTCTGGGATGACCAGGAGCCGCTTTCCGACGAGGAATTTGAGCTTCTTAAGGATATGTGCTACAGTGGAAATCACAGTGCCCAGGAGCATGACCTTTTGTTCAAGATGGTGAACCGTGAGCTTACTTTGAGGATTAAGAATCACCGCGAGCAGGAAGTTTCAGAAATTGCAGTTGCAAGCTGAGTTGATGCTCAAGCCTGAAATAATTATAAAAAAATCAGGCAAGAGCACTTGACATTAGTTTGTTTTTACAATATATTCTTTTATACATTGCATTCCCCGATTGTGTAATGGTAGCACCTCAGATTCTGGTTCTGATTGTGGGGGTTCGAATCCTCCTTGGGGAACTAAGGCTGGCCCAATAAGTCAGCCCGATTTTTTTTGGTCCCTTCGTCTATCGGCTAGGACGAAAGATTCTCAATCTTTAAAGATGGGTTCAACTCCCGTAGGGACCGTTAAGTAAGACTCCAGTAATGGAGTCTTTTTTTTTCAACCGAAGACTTCCCAGAGGTAGGTTCTTCTTCTCTTTATCTTGCCCTTGCTCCACCATTCATATTCATAGAATTCCTCATGCTCTACATCGTATGTTCTAAGGCACTTGTACAGCATGTCGCCTGACTCTGAATAGGCATAGTCAACGGTTGTTCCATTGCTGTAGCTTTCTTTTATGAGGTTGCCGTTTTTGTCATAAGTGTAGTCCACCGCTTCTCCGATGGACGGTTCCTTATGAATCATGCGGTTCTTTTCATCATAGTAATACCATTCACAGCTGATGACAGCATCTCCTTCTGGATCATCAACCTGATATTGGGACAGGTTTCCGTTTTCATCATAGGTATAATGTCCCACAAGGCCTGTGCTGGTTTTGTCTTCAATCAGCCTGCCCTTTTTGTCATAGGTATACCATATTTCATAGCCATCGCTATCAGATGTATGAATCAGATTGCCTTT
>JAGADS010000243.1 GCA_017613485.1 Treponema sp. | reverse complement strand
GAGCAATGTATATCTGTCCCGGATGGATAAGGTCTCCGTCCTCTGCTTCCTTGACTTCAAGAGGGCATACACGGTTCAAGCTGGAAGCAAATTCCTTTGTAAAACCGGCAGGCATGTGCTGAACGACAAGGATCGGCTTTGGGAATTTCGGAGGGAGTTTGGGGAACATTTCCCGGAGTGCATTCGGGCCTCCAGTTGAGATACCGATTGCGACAACATCTATAGGACCGCCATCCCTGAGCGGGGTTATAACCTTTGGTTCTTTTTTTGATGACTGGAATAAATGCGGATTGAATGCAGGAGTCGTTTCGGTGGTGGCAGGCTTTATCTTGTCGATTATTCCTTCTTTTTCTGCGGCATTCTCGGCTTCCTTGAGCTTAACCTGCTGCATGAAATATTCCATCGGGTATGTTTCTTTTCCATGCCTGCGTGCATAGCGTCCGCCATAAGAAGCAATGTTTTCGATTATCCTGTGGGAGACCGATGATATGTTGCTTGAAATTGCACCGTTCGGTTTTGTAATGAAGTCACTTGCACCAAGCTCAAGACAGTTCATCGTGACAGCCGCACCCTTGGTTGCAATAGAAGAAAGCACGATTACAGGAATATCGATTCCCTGCATCCTGCGTTCCTCAAGAAACTGAATGCCGTTCATCTCTGGCATTTCAATGTCAAGAAGAATTACATCAGGCTTTAAGAGAGGTATTTTCTGAAGGCAGAATTTACCGTTCATTGCAGTACCGACAGTCTTTAAGCCGACAGTCGAGTCAACAATCCTTGAAATAAGGTTCCGCATCAAAGCTGAGTCGTCACAAACCAAAACAGAAATATCATCCATTGGGAATCCCCCGCCTTTTTATTGAAACTGTTTCAAATCCTATTTTTTCTCATACAGACAGGCCCAGTCGGTTTTAAGGAATTCGAATTTAGTATCCATTCCAAAAAGACTCTCCGAATGACCTATGAAAAGATATGAATTCGGTGACATGGCATTGTAGAACCTGTCTATCGTAGCCTTTTGAGCGGCCTCGTCAAAATAAATCAACACATTGCGGCAGAAAACCACGTCCAGATTCCTTGAACCGCTGTCATGGCGCAGATTGTGATAGTCGAAGCGTATTGTGCTCATCAATTCCGGCTTAACCTGGTATCCCTTGTCATTCCTGGTAAAAAACTTGTCCAGATATTCCTGTGGAATGCCCGAAATGCGTGAATCAGGATAGAAGCCCTGCTGTCCAACCATTAGGGATTTAAGTGAAATATCCGAGGCGATAATGTCAAATGTATATGGAGCGGGCAGCTTGTCCTTTAGGATCATAGCAATCGTATAAGGCTCTTCGCCAGTTGAACATCCCGCACTCCAAATATGAATCTTGGTGTTGCCTGTCTTTTTCTTATTCTCGATTACATGTGGAATCACATAATTTATAAGTGCGTCAAAATGCGGCTGATTCCTGAAAAACCGTGTCAGATTTGTTGTAACGCTGTCCAAAAATGCCTTGAATTCTGACTGATCACTGGTTACAAGCTTGTAATACTCCATTACATCAGTCAACTGCTTTTCCCGGAGACGTTCCTTTAAACGGCTGTCCAAAATGGAGCGGTTGGTATCGGAAAAAGTGATTCCGCTGGCATCATAAATCAAAGCGCGATACTGGTCAAACTGCGAATCTGTTAACAAATCTGGCATATTAAGTTATTATAACCCCGTTGCGGCAAATTGTCTACTTTTATTTTAATTCAACTCTACTCTCGTTTCCGGATTTATTGAATTTCCGTTTTTATAAACTGTAAAATGCAGGTGAGGACCTGTACTCTGACCTGTGCTGCCGACTTTACCGATTTTTGTCGTTGTGTAGACATACTGTCCTTTGGTGACAAGAATTGCACTCATGTGTCCATAAAGGGTCTTATATCCTGAATGGTGGCTTATGATTACATAGTTTCCGTAAACGTTGCTCCATCCAGCAGTTATGACCTCGCCCTCTGATGCCGCATAAATCGGTGTTCCTGTCGGACATGCCATGTCGATACCGCCGTGGTATGTGCGTTTTGATGAATCGAAAGGACTTACACGCCAGCCGAAACGTGAGGAAATGTAATAGCTTGAATGAAGCGGATTCTTAAAGAGGTCACCGTTGATCTCAAGAAGGGTAATGCGGTCCATCTTTGCATCAGTGACAAAAACCGTGCGTCCTGCTGTAAGAGATGTGTCTTCCTGAAGATTGTTTGCCAGAGCGACCTTTTTTGCATCAACAGAATATTTCTGTGCGATTGATGAAGGAGTCTCTCCGTCTGTCTTTACGGTATAAAGAATTCCTTTCTGTGTAGGAATCTTAAGATACTGTCCGATAGGTATGGTTCTTGATGACTTTATGTTGTTTACGCTTATGAGTGTATCTGTAGTTACATCGTAGCGTGTTGCAATCTCGCTGATTGTGTCACCGGACTTAACACGGTATGAAAAATAAGAAAGGGCATTGTCCTCTGTGGGATCAACAGTAACTTCTGCAACGGCAGTCTCTGGTTTTATATCGTTTTCTTCCTCTGCCTCACTCAAAAGAGCCTCTACTGAAAGCTCATCTTCCATTCCACGGCCCAATTCTGCAATTTCTGCTTCCGTAAGCTCATTTTCCTGTACAGGGGCAGGTTCCACCGCCAGTCTATCCTCCAGAACCACCTCTGAAGCTAAAGTCTCCTCCTGAACCGGGAAACGCTCACTTAAATCGGCGTAGAATTCCATGGTTAAATCCGGGATACCTGGGGTAGGGGTCTCTAAACCACCCATTCCACGATAATTGTTATGATGCACTACTGCAACCGTTGTACCAATGACAAAAGTTGCCGCGCCAAAAACGCTGAGAGAACATACCAATCCGAATTTAACAATAGACTTCATTTTAGTTCTCTTACTGTACCATATTTTGTCACTAATTACAATTTTCTTTCCCATAAATTTCCCACTTTTTTTAAAAAAAATTCCTCAGTTATTGTCCTGATCCGGAACTTTTTTCTTTAATCCCACCAAATATGTTTCAAAAGACTCGGATCTGCATGCCTCGGGCTTAAATCCCCTTGCCGAAGCAAAGATTTCCCTCATCTTTGTAAGTTCCTTCTGCTGATTCCCGTTCTGGAAGATTTTTACGCAGAAATTACCGTTTGGCTTGAGCATCTGACCTGCATACCAGATTGCCATCTCTACCAGAGCCTTGGAGCGTGCGGTATCCACAGTCCTGTTTCCGGTTGTAAGGGGAGCGGCATCACAGACAACAAGGTCATACGGTCCGTTCTGCTGAATTTTCATGCGGATTTCCTCACTCAGCAAATCTCCCTGAAAAAACACCAGATTCTCGCCCTTTACAGATGAATCAAGCGGGTTAAGATCCACAGACACCACTTTGCCTGTGCCTCCCAGATTCCTCAAAAGCCATGTCGTCCAGCTGCCCGGTGCAGAGCCTAAATCAAGCACGGTATATCCTTTTTTAAGCATCCCGAACTTTTTGTCGATTTCCTCTAGCTTGTACACGCTTCTGGCCGGATAACCCTCTTTAAAGGCTTTTTGAGACCAAAAATCCGGCTTGCTGTAGCTATTCTGTTTGGACGGCATAGTAAATTTATCGGAAAAATGAAGCCAAACTATTAGAAAAGGCCATCTTTCAGTTTTCAGTTTTCTCAATTTGTTTTTGAGTTAATCTTCTTGATGAATATATCCATGTTCATGTAAATCATCACGGTAATGTAGACAATGATGCAGATGGCAAAGGCAAAGGAAAAATTGAATGTAAGGACTTCAAGACTCGTAAAAAACGTGCAGAACACAAGAATTGCCGCGAAAAAGCCGATTGCATAGAGAATCCAGGCAACCAGGGAAAGCTTTTTTTGTTCGGGAATACATTCAGGGGCGATTTTACTCAGGGATTCGTTTATTGACTGTGAGTTTACCGGAGAATTAATTGTAAGGGGACCTGCCGCTATCTTTTCTGCACGCGAAATTGCCTTTATCTCCTCACGGCATTTAGGACATGTCAACAGATGTCTAGTAACCGTCTTGGGAATTTTTTCACCCTTATCCAGTGAAAGGTAAATGTCCATGCATTCTTCACAATTAATCTTCATTTTATTCTCCTAGTGCATCAAAAAAGTGCACGACTTAATTTTTATATGAGTATTCAAGAAGTTTTTGCCTGAGAATTTTCTTTGCCCTGAAAATATGAGATTTAATCGTATTTACAGGGAAACCTGTAATGATTGCAATTTCCTCGTAGCTGAAGTCGTAGAAAAAGTAAAAGTCAAGACAAATTGCATAATTTAAGGGAAGTTCCTTTATTGCCTCACGAACGGCCTCTTTTGTCAGATTGAATATCTGATCTTCCTCTGGAGTCTTAAAATCCGATTTAAGCTCAAAGTCGTCGGCAAGAGTCTCGCAGTCTTTTTTAGCATTCTTGGCATTTATGGCAGTTGTATAGGCAATTCTTGTAATCCATGTGGCAAAGGAGCTTTCGCCCCGGAAAGATGACAGGTTCTTGTATACCTTGATGAAAACTTCCTGCATGAAGTCTTCTGTATCAGTAGGATTCCTGAAAAATTGAATGCCCACTGCACGTACACGGTTTTGATAGAAAGAAATCAGTTTGGCAAAAGCCTCGTTGTCTCCTTCGAAACATTCTTTAATCAGCTGAGTATCACGCTTGAGAATATGTTTTTTGTCTTCTTCACCGGAATTATCGGTTTTCATTTTCCTTCTTATTCTTGAAGCCCGGGTTTATCTTGTAGAACAAGAGTAAAGCAAGGCCCACAATCAGCGGAACAGCTCCCCCAAGCAGGGAAAAAGTCAGTCCGTCAATCAGGAGGAAAAGAACAGAGAGCACTAATCCCACCCCGGTAAGGCAAAGCCCTGTAAGAAGCGAAAAAACTTCCAGATTTGGATGTACTGGCTGATATGATCCCTGAGCAATCCTCTGCCTGTTTTCGCGGTGTTTCCAGAGAAGTGCAAAGAACAAAATTACCGCACCAAAACAAATACCCACGATGGGAACCAAAGAAACAATAACCTGTGCTGCAGGTGTAACTGAACCATTCATACCGATAACCTCATTAAAATAGACAAGGCATACTCTTTTTGGTTGCAATGTTTGTCTGTTAGATTATTGGAAAAACTGGTACTCATCAAAATAAAGCTGAGTTATCTTTCCCATCACAAGCTGGTCGTTAATCTGTTCTGTGATTTCTTCCTTTATCTTTTTCTCGCCTGTTGCAAGAAGCTCGCTTTTTGTATGTGTGGTAAAATACTCAAGTATTATGCTCTTTATGAGCCTGTCCTTCTGAGAGATTTCCTCGTACAGGGGAGTGTCATCATCCGGGAAAGAAAACCACGGGGTCACAACCATTACGCTTCCGGCTTCTTCATCTGATTCTGCCTTTGTAATCGGGCGCATCTGTCCAAGCTCATTGTATGTCGTTACCGCTGATTTTGACCTTTTGCTTTTGTTTATGACTTTCTGCGGAGTCGGATCATTCCTGCGGTATTGGTTTTCTGCATTTCTGTTGAATGCAATGAAAAGGATTCCAGTTGAAAGAAAAGCAACCACAACCACCATTAAAGCTATGGAAAGAATTTTTGGAAGCTTTGATGTTTTTATTGGTTCTGCATAGACATTATCCGTAAAAAATTCAGGCGTACGGCGAGTATAAGGATTTTCCCTGTATTCCATCTTGAACAATTCCTCCCTGCCTAAACTATACCCTATTACACCAAAAACCTCAATAGAGCAAAATAAAACGATTTTTTAAGGCCCTCATTTTATGTACGGTGACAAAAGCGACAGTGTTCTGGTGGTGGCATTTCCATCTTCATGCAGGATTCCGGGAATTCTTGCCGTAAGCTCAATTGTCTCCGAGAGCCATTCCTCTTTTTCTATCGTGCCGTTCTTTCTTACAAGCTCAACAAGGCTGTTCCTGTCCATTGGAATGCTGAAGTCACGCAATTTACCCAAAAGTATCTCCGTCATCTGCTCAATCAAAAGCTCAAACCCCTGTCCTGTACGGGCCGAAACTTTTACTGCATCTGGGAAGGCCGCATCAAGCTCTGCTATCTTTACGTCATCATCCTGAACTGTATCGATTTTATTAAGCACTACAAGCCTTGGTATATCTCCTGCATGAATCTCGTCAAGTACACGAAGGACCTGGTTATACTGCCACACGCACTGGCTGTCTCCTGCGTCAACGACAAGAAGAAGAAGGTTACACAACGAAGCCTCTTCCAGAGTTGAACGGAAAGCATCGATAAGGGTATGCGGAAGATTTGATATGAAACCGACCGTATCAGTTATGAGTATGGAAGATGCCTGGGAAATGGCAAATTTACGCGTAGTCGGATCAAGTGTTGCAAAAAGCTTATCCTCCACAAAGACATCGGCTCCGGTAAGGGCATTCAGCAGGCTGGATTTTCCTGCATTTGTATATCCCACAAGGGAACATGAGGCCACGGCTGTCTTTTCCCTGAGTTTCCTCTGTGTCTCACGATTGGAGGCTACCTGCTCAAGTTCTTTCTTGATTTGAATGATTTTCTCTTCTATCTGACGGCGGTCAAGCTCAAGCTGGGTTTCTCCGCTGCCTTTTGAACCGTAGTTTCCACCCCTCTGACGTGCCATGTCACCGTACATGTGGCTTAATCTGGGCATTGAATATGTGAGTTTTGCAAGATCCACCTGAAGCGTGGCCTCTTTTGTCTTGGCCCTCTGTGCAAAAATGCGTATTATGATTTCGTTGCGGTCACATACGGGGATGCCTGTAAGTTTCTCCCAGTTGCGCTGTTTGGTCGGATCAAGCTCCCAGTCAAAAATGATTGTGTCGGCAAATATTTCCTTTGCCTTGTCCGCGATTCTCTGTGCGCTCCCTGTTCCCATTCCGTATGCAGGTGTCGGCTCACGGCGTGCAAGTACTATGACACCCGCAGTCTCCATGCCCAGCGTATCAACCAGACCTTTAAGCTCCTCCGGCTCCCTGTCCTCTTTGTTCGGGTTTCCCACCAGAAGACACCTGACCTTTCTCTCTTCTTCTTCCCTTATTTCTACCATAAAATTATTTTACCATATTTATAAAGAGACAGACAATGGTACTGACACAATGATGTCATAGAGATTAAAACGCTGGAATCGGAGCTGGCTCCGCAAGACATCTGCACAAGTTTAGTGCGGGGACTCGCAGCAAAGCTTCGAGCGAGCCGTTTGGGTGGGGACAACTCCGATGGGAAGCGTTTTTTAATGTGGCACACTGGCTGTACCATTGTATTTCACTTGCATAATACAGTGTTTTTCTTTACTATATATGGAAATTACTAATAAGAGGTGAAAAAATGAAAAAGTTCAGACGTACAATGGCTTTGTTCCTTGTACTCATCTTTGCAGTGGCAGGGGCATTTGCTAAGGCTACTCCTGTTGCAGGTCTCCAACAGTATCAGCTGGATAACGGATTGACTCTTTTTGTGGCGGAAAACCACTCTGTGCCGCTCACTTACATCGAGATTGCCGTTAGAACTGGTGCAGTGGATCAGACTCCGGAAAATGCAGGTTTGTTCCATCTCTATGAGCACATGATGTTCAAGGGAAACGAGCTTTATCCAAATGCAGCTTCCATTCAGAATGCACTTTCTGAGATGGGTGTTGCAAACTGGAACGGTACAACGGGAAAAGATTTTGTAAACTACTTTATTACAGTTCCTTCTTCCCAGACAGAAAAGGGTCTTGCCTTCTGGAATGCCGCAGTCCGCACTCCGCTGATGGATCCAAAGGAATTCGAGAATGAGAAGAAAGTCGTCATTTCCGAAATCACAGGTTATATCGCTAACCAGTCCTATACCTATCAGAGCTATCTGAACAAGTCTCTGTTCCCGGACACGACTTATCAGACTGATCCGGCCGGCTCTGTAAATGTCGTTCAGAATGCAACTGTTGCACAGCTCAGGGATATTCAGAAAAAATTCTATATTCCTTCCAATGCCGCTCTTTTTGTAGGCGGTGACGTAAACCCGGAGGAAGTATTCAAGCTGGTAAAGGCAATCTACGGAACATGGGACAACAACGGAAACTCTCCTTCTGCACCGAAGAATCAAGCTACAAAGACACCTTTTGAAAAGGTTAAGCTTGCTGTCATGCCGATTGATACAATATCACCGTATATTGCACAGGTTTCAATTGCATTCAGGGGACCTGACACGGATTTTGATATTGAGGACACTTATGCCGCAGATTATCTCGGTGCCCTTCTTGCTGAACCGGACGGACTTTTCAAGACAACTCTGGTACAGGATACAGAACTCGGAATACCACAGGCAGATTACCTTAATGCAATGTACTCAACCCAGAGAAAAACCGGTATGTTCAGCTTTACTGGCATAATGCTTCAGCCGGAGGCAAACCTTCCACAGCGTGCAGTCAAGTTCCTCAGCGACATTCAGGATGATATTCTTCCAAAGATGGCAGCTGATAAGGCTCTCTATCAGAAGGCCAAGGCAAAACAGATTTCCTCTATACTGGAAAGGGACAGAATATCTTCTTCAGATACAGCATCAACTCTTCTTTCCAGTCTAAGGTTCTGGTGGACTACAACTTCTACTGACTATTATTATAACTATTACAAGAAACTGGGTGCCGTTACACAGAAATCCATGCAGGATATGATGAACAAGTACCTTATCGGAAAGAATCCACTTGTTGTAGTTCTTGTAAACCCCCAGATCTATCAGCAGACTGTGGCACAGTACAAGGCACAGGGATTTGACGTGATTGACTTTAACAACGCATACTGGTTCAATGATCCGAAATTCGCTCCTGACACCAGTAAAATCGCAGCCCTGACAGATACTTCTTCTCCAGAAAAGGTACCGGTCTACAAGCCGGCAGATAAAGCAGCACAGACCAGTTCTTCCGCAAAGCAGCAGAACATCACGGAACTCAAGCTCAAGAACGGAATTCCAGTTTACGTGCTCTATGACAAGACAAAGAAGCTTGATGCAGTTTCCATAGGCGTTAAGGGAGGAATCTCTCACGTCACACCGGAAACATCAGGTCTTGAACTTGCTCTTTTCCAGATTATGGGACAGTCCTCCGAGAAATACGACTTAGCTGCAAGACAAAAGATCTGCTTTGACACTGGTGCATCCATTAACAATGTCAGCGATACAGAAGGCAGCGCCCTTTCTCTCTATGTACTTGACTCTGACCTGTACAAGGTTCTTCCTGTTCTTGTCGACGGACTTCTTAATCCAAAGTATGATGAGAATGTTTTTGCCAACAACTTGAACAGTTACCGCCAGCAGATTCAGAAAACCTTGAACGATCCTGCCTCCCAGATGATGTACACCGCAAGAAAGACAATCTACAAGGGTCATCCTTACGAGGCCAGCTCCAGTGTAACAGAGGATTCAATAAACAACATTACGATTGATGCAATGAAAAAACTGTATTCAAGCATAATGAATCCTGATGACATGTTCGTGGTTGCAGTGGGCAGCCTGAATGCAAAGAAACTTGTAACTGAACTCAACAAGACACTTGGAAAACTGGAGTCAAAGAAAACAGAGAAGGCATCCGTAGAGATTCCAAAGCTCAGCATAAGCGGAAAGCCTGTCGTTCTCGGAAACCAGAATGTTGCAGGAAACGGCTATGCAGCAAGAGTGTTCCCTGCACCGGCAATTACAAGCGATGACTATCTTGTAGGAAGCCTTGTCACTAACATTTATTCAGAAATCATGTTCAACGTTGTAAGGGAAAGACGCGGAATTTGCTATACTCCATTGACAACAATGATTCCATCAAAGGCATCTTTCGGAGCAGAAGTCCTTGTATACATGACAGATTACAATAACTTTGCAAGTGCCATGTCAGAAGCCCGCAACCTTATGGCTCAGGGAAAAGTAATCAAGACTCTTGATGAAAAAGGCAACTATGTGTTTGCTACTCTTGAAGACAGCCTTGACAGTTACAAGAACAAGTACATCAATTCAACTTACGGTGCACTTGCCAGCAGCGACGGAATGGCTTCAAACATGGTTTCAAACCTGCTTAATTATGAGGACATCTCTCACAATCAAAAGGAAATGGAGCTTCTCAAGAAGATTACCGCCGATGATGTGCTTCGTGTATTCAAGAAATATTGGGTAGACGAGGGTTCAAGATGGTTCGCAATTGTAGGCCCAGGTGATGTAAACCGCCTGAAGTTCAATTAAAAAAAAACAATGTCATTGCCGTTTGACAATGACATTAAAGAGGTACAAAATGAATGAGGCAATGGAGACTGCAAAGGAAGTCACTTCAGAAGTTGCAGAAACGACAAGAAGTTTTTTACACATCGATGACCTGAAGGAATACCTGACATGGGCAAACATGATGAAACTTATCGTCAGCGTTTTAACCATTTTCCTGTTTTTCCTGGTCTATAAAATAATCCAGCGAATTGTAAATAAAACGGCTTCTAAAAAACTCCAGCCTCATTCAATGATACTGCTGAATAAATTCATCCGGTATCTCTTCTTCGTACTGATTGTAATGTATGTCCTGAGTCTTCTGGGCATAAACCTCAAGGCAGTATGGGGAGCAGCTGGTATTGCAGGTATCGCACTCGGTTTTGCAGCACAGACATCGGTGAGTAACCTCATAAGCGGATTTTTCATCATGGTTGAGCGTTCAATGAAAATCGGTGACTATATTGAAGTCTCTGGTGTAAGCGGTATCGTTGACAACATAGGCCTGTTAAGTGTCTCCGTCCACACACTGGACAATCAGCTGATCCGAATCCCTAACAGCACAATCATCGGAACAAACTTGATTAACTACAGCCACTTTGAGAAAAGGCGTTTTGTATTCGACCTGCCGATAAGCTATGACTCGGATATGGACGTTGCACTGACGGCTGCAAATGAAGTAGCGGATACATGTGTAAAAGAAGGCATTGTTTTAGCAGACCCGGCACCCAAGGCATATTACGACGGATTTGGATCTGCGGTCAATCTTAAGCTTGCAATCTGGTTTGACAGGACAAAGCTTCTTGATACAAAGAATGCAGTTTATACGACGACTGTAAAAGTGTTCAAGAAATATGGCATTGTCATTCCGTTTACAAGATACGATATCTCTATCCTAGACAATTCATCAAGCAAGGCTGAGACAAAAAAGCGTGCCGTAAAAAAACAGTAAAAAAGTTTATGCATCGGAGGAGAAAATGGGAATCTGGCAGATAATCTTGATTGCAGTATTGGGCATTATTCTTGTGTCAGGAATTGTAATCTGCATCCTTGGTAACAGGTTTGTAGCATCTTCGTTCATGCCAAAAACAAAGCTATGGCAGTCTGTACCGATTCAGAAAAAAACTGAACCGAAAACAGGGCGTGAAAGAGAAATCAGGGAAAGCAAGGACTTAATCCGAAAAAAAGCACAGGAATGGAGGGACTCTTCCAATGAACAGAACCTCTGGGTAAACTCAAAGGAAGGCTACAAGCTCCACGCCTATTTCTATCCCTCAAAAAAATCCAGTCATAAATATGCAGTCTGCATCCACGGATACAGGGGAAACACGACAAACATCGCACCTTACGGACATCACTACGCAGACATGGGTTTTAATGTCCTGCTCACGGAAAACCGAAGTACAGGACAGAGCGAGGGAAAATTCCTTAGCATGGGCTGGAACGAAAAATACGATGTTCTTGCCTGGCTCAATTACATTGTTGAGATGGACAGCGAGGCTCAGATCATACTCCACGGCGAGAGCATGGGAGCTGCAATTGTTCTTATGACACTTGGAGAAAATGTCCCGGAAAACCTTAAATGTGCGGTATCAGAAAGTGCCTTTGATTCAGCATGGAATGAATTTGAGCATATCGGGAAAGACCTGAAGCATAAAAAAACAAATATAGGACTTTATATCGGGAAATTCTTTATCCGCTTACGGCTTGGATTCAACCTAAAGAAAGTAACATGCCTTAAGCAGCTTAAAAACTGCAGGACACCTGTAATACTCATACACGGAGAGGCGGACACCATGGTTCCGCATGAAATGCTCAGGGGCATCTACAATGCAATTCCCTCGTCCAAAGACTGGTTCATTTTCCCGGAAGCAGAGCACTGTCAGTCAATCTTTGCACACCCACAGACCTACTGGGAAAAAATCCACGAGTTCATCTACAGGTATGCCCCAGAGCTGTTAAAGTAAACAAAATATTTAAGCTTGAGTTTTGCTGTTTTTTCCGTAAGGAAAAATGGGAGCCTTCGCGACCAAAGCAAAACTCATTAGCAAGCGTTAGCTTGCGTCACTCCTCTTCAGTATCTTCATCTTCTTCTTCAAGGCCCCAGTCAAGTTCACTAAGGGCCTGGAACATGCCTTTTAAACCTTTTGCAGTTTCCTTTTGAATTCCTTTTGCGGCATCGGTCAATCCATCAGCTAATGCCTGTGCGGCATCGTTTACTCCCTGCTCAAGACCTTCGACATCGATTGAGTCAGCAATTTCATCTGCAGCCTTGTCCAGGGCATCGCTCAATTCATCTGAGGTATCGTTCTTTTTAGATTCTTTTTTATCAGAACTCTTGTCCTTAAGCGAATCAAATGCCTCATTCCATTCCTTTGAATTAACCACATCATTAGTGACCTTGCCGACTGTAGCAGCACATATCACGCATGAAATGAATACAATCGTGCTTATAGCGGCACCGACTATGCCCATAACCAATCCGGCTGTAGCCTTTCCGTCTTTTCCTGCCTTATTAGCAATTACACCGAAAATTATTGCAAGAACACCGAGTATTAGACCAATCCAGGCAAAAACACTGAATAAAATTGATACAAGCGAAAGAATACCGCACACCAAAGAAGCAACAGCCATACCGTTGCCTTTTTTCTGTTCATCTGACATTTTACAGACCTCCTGATTAATTGCCATTTTAATAATTTATCCTGTAAAAGTCAAACACTACCTTTGGAGAGCTGTTTATTTTCCTACGCAGAAATTGTTGAATATGCTTTCAAGGATATCGTCGGCGCTTACCTCACCGGTTACT
>JAGADS010000242.1 GCA_017613485.1 Treponema sp. | reverse complement strand
CAGGAAGGATTGTAGGAGAACTGCCTGAAGGAATAAGTGATGATTCAATTATCGAGTTCAACAGGTATAAGGATGGATTTGTTTTTCTTTATAAAGTAGGAGATGATTATTTTATAAATATTGAAGATAAAAATATTGGACCCTTCGCTGATAAGCCGGGTATGTTGTGCAAGGGAGAAAATTTCGCATGTACTTATTCGGATGATGAAAAGAAAATCCATTTTGTGATGAATGAGGAAGAACTTGGAGTCTACGATATGATGTCCTGGTTTTACTGCAAAGAGGAATACGGAAAATATATCATGCTTGCCAAAGAAAACACAAAGTGGTATGTAGTCACCGATGAAAAATCATATGGACCGTTTGAGCATAAACCAGAATTCTTTCTGCAGAAGGAAAATGGAAGTATCTGTTATTGTGTTGAGGAAGATAAATTTGATTATGTTTACATTGACGGAGAAAAACGAGGCCCCTATTCTTTTGTGCGCGAAAAAGGAGTGTTAATTGGTGAAGTGGACAGGTTCATTTATTCATGGGCTGATCCAAAAACAACTGATTATTATGTTTGTATTGAGGATGAAGATAAAGGTCCATATAATTACGTAACACTTTTCCCGTCGGGAGATGGAAGGGCATATTACCTTGCCGAGTCACTTGATTATAAAACAATATACATCATGTGTGAGGATAAAATACTCAAAGAACTGGATGCATCTGTTTACAGCTCGACTCCAAGTTCCGGAACATATATGGACGATGGAATTATCATATCCCTGTGGGGTAGTTATTTTTCTCATCACCTGATATTGCTTTTGAAAGACGGACAGATTGTTTCAGAATTAAAGGAAAGCTATTCGGAAAATCCTGACTCAGCATTTGAGGATGTTTGGGTTACATGTCCCGCAGGTGTTTTTGGCCCCTACATTTATGTTCAGAGTTTGGAGTTTGATGATGAAGGTCATGCGGTTTGGAGTGCAGAAAACGGTTCTGCTAAATTTGGACTCTATGTTGACGGCAAATTGATTTACGAAACAGATAATTCATTTCTTTTTAGTGATTTCAAAATGAAAGGAAATGATTTTTTATTTCGAAGCGGTTATGATTTTGATGTGGTGAATGTAAATGGCAGGGAATATAAATTTGATAGGGACACTACAGTGATTGGGTCGGACTTTGTCCCTGGTACGGATGGCTTTACATTTTTCGCATTCAACAGTTCATCGGCTGGCTCATACTTCTGTTACGGAGATGAATTATATATGGCGTACATAAATGATGATACACTCTATTACCTGGATGGAAATAAAATCAAAAAATTAAGTTTGCTTGACGAAAATCATTATCTGCTGAATGACTTGCTTTTGTTTTTCAAGTAGAATAAGATAGAATTGATTTTTCATTGGAGGAAATTATGAAGAAAAAGATTGCGGTTTTGTTATTTGCATTGACTGCCCTCGGTTTTGCTTTTGGAGTTGAATGTGTGGACTCTTCTAAAGTGAATTTCATTTTTGCTGACAAGGCAAAGGGAAGTGAGTTTTTGAAAACAGAAGATGAGTTTACAGACAATCTTTCGGAATTCGACATGAGCGCGAGGTTAAAGACGAGTAAAAAAGTTACCAAAGCGGAATATCTGGATTTCATAAGCCAGCAAGCCTTGGACTGGACTGAGGCAGAAAAAAAATCCATGAATGCCGCCATTACGGAAATCAAAAAGCTGATGAAGAAATACAAAATCATGCTGCCCAAAGACATCTATCTGGTAAAGACCACAGGAAATGAAGAAGGAGACTCCGCATACTGCCGCGGTCAGAATGTGGTTGTGTTTTCCAAGAACATAATAAAACTGACCGACTTGAACGGAAAGAGAGATCTGCTGATTCACGAGTTGTTTCACATTTTCTCCAAAAACAATCTGGATGTTCGGGAAAAGCTTTACAACAGCATAGGTTTCTATAAGACAGATGAACTGACACTGACCCCTTTAATGAGCCAATACAAGATAACCAATCCTGACGCAGTGCACAACAACTACTATTTCAATGGTACAGTAGAAGGCGAAAAAGGAAAGATAATGCCGATTCTTCTTGCCGGTACAGATTATGACGAGAAAAAGGGCGGAGAATTCTTTGATTACATGATGCTCGCGTTCTGTCCGATAGTGGATGGAAATGATGGACCTGAAGTTTTAACCGTAAACGGAAAGGAATGTCTCTACACGGCAAACGATGTTCCAGAGTATTTTGAATTGATAGGGGAAAACACTGACTACATAATTCACCCTGAGGAAGTTCTTGCCGACAACTTTGTCCTTCTGATAACTAACTCCAAGAATGTCAGGACAAAGAAAATCATCTCCGACATGAAAAAGATATTGAAAAAATAAGTTTCTCTGCAAAAATTACCCTTGGGGATGTGAAATACGTTTAATGTTTCATTTCCCCAGAGGAAAAATCATTTTTTCATGGAAATTCTACGCCTGTTGTGATATAATTAGTTTCCATGGAGGAAGATTTTAAATGAAATCCACAAGCAAGCCATTTATTCTGGTGAGTGTTGTTCTATTTGTGCTTGGAATGGCCGCGGTATCATTTACATCGGTCATGTTGTTCAGAAAAAATGCTGATGCAAGGCTTCAGAGGATCAAATATGCAAAGATCCTTGAGATGGAAAAAGGCCTTCTGCCGGAAAAAAAGCTTGCCATTCAACTTGGATATACACCAACTGTTGTCGATTACATGTTGAATCCTTCTGACCCAGAGATTTTTAACAATGCGCTCAGGGAATTCAAGACCTATCAGGACTCGTTCAGCTCACACAGGACTTTCTGGATTTCGGACAAAGATTTGCGTTATTATTCCAACATGGAATTCGTCTATCTTCTGGACAAGTCGGATCCGGGAAACGCATGGTATCAGGCTACAATAGATGCAAACCTGCCTTTTCAATTTTATGTAGACTATGACATAGGACTCAAAAAGACATTCATGTGGATAAACGTGCTTGTTTACGATGCCACCAGAAAGGTTATCGGGATTACAGGAACAGGCGTAGAACTGAATGATTTTGTGGATTCTATGTATGCATCACTTGAGGATGGTGTCACCATGTACATGTACAACTCCAACGGTGACATTTCGGCATCACGTAATCTGGCAGACATAGAGGCAAAGGTTCCGGTTACCCAAGCCATGCCGGATCTCTTGCAAATAGGAAACCTGTATCCCGAAAAAGAAACCATTCTGTCCACGTTCAGTGGAGAGTATCTGGTAGCTCCAATTGAATCTCTTGGGTGGCAGCTGGTCTTGTTCGTGCCGTTTACTGCAAAAGAATTCTTTTCAAATGCGGCGCTTCCGTTTTCAGTTCTGGTCATTCTGTTTGCCATTCTGATCATTTCATATTCTGTCATTACACTGTTCAAACCACTTGAAGAAGTTCGGGGAACCGTAGAAAACATAGTCTCAGGAGAAGCGGATTTGACACGGCGCTTGAACACCAAGATTAAGACACCGTTCAAGTCCATACACAACATAGTTGGCTATTTGAATACGTTCATGCAGAAACTCCAGGACATGATAGGAACAATCAAAAAATCCAGTTCCAGTCTGGATGTTGTTTCCAAGAACATGAAGGAAAGCGTTTCTTCAGTATCGGATTCCATGACCAACATCCGACTCAGCATAGAAAACGTACAGGATCAGATAGAAAACCAGAGCCTTGGATTTGATGAGGCATCTTCTGCAGTAAAGGGAGTTGCAGACAGCATTTCCGCGGTTAACGAGATGATTGACTCACAGACAAAGAGCATACGTGAATCTTCTTCCAGCAT
>JAGADS010000241.1 GCA_017613485.1 Treponema sp. | reverse complement strand
TACGGTATCGTTTCAGGTCCAAAGACTGCACGTGGTTTCTTCATAGTTCACAGTAACCATCAGCTTTTTATTTTCTGCCGCTACACAAAGCTTTTTGATCCGGCTGTCTATTCAACTTTTGTACATGAATTCAAACACTTTTTTGCCCGTGCCAAGACGATTGATGATCTTGCGGAAATATCTGAGCTTTCTTCTGAATGGAACCAGCTTGCAGATACTCAGCGCTCATTCCTTCCTCAGGTAATGCCAAAAATCGACAAGCTAAAGGTTGCCGCCTATTACCGTCCTCTTGTAAATGTTTCCGGTGACTATTATTCAGTTCTTCCGATAAGCCGCTCAAAGACACTCCTGATGCTTGGTGACGTGTCAGGTAAGGGTCTTGCAGCTGCCTTGGTCATGGGTCTTGTGATGAACACGGTAAAGATTCTTGACAACAAGGAAGATCTTCCAAATATGATCCGTGCGGTAGACAAGGCTATCAAGGGAATGAAACTTCAGGACAAGTATACGGTTCTTTTCCTTGGAATCGTTGACACAAATGCAATGACAATACGCTATGTAAATGCATCTATGTCCGATCCTCTCATCATTTCACGTTCTCCAGACGGCTACCGTATCAAGCCGCTTAACTCAAACTGTTCTCTTGTCGGTATCATCGATTTGACTGAGGTAACCGTGAGTGAGCAGAGGCTTTTCCGCGGGGATGTAATCCTTATGGCATCTGACGGTGTATCTGAAGTAATGGATGAAAGCGGAGAAGAGCTGGGAAATACAAAACTCTACGAAGACACAATAAAATCCAGTGCTGCAAAAGAGCCTCAGGAATTCATAGATGATGTGGTTGAACTTGTCATGACTTATAACGGCGACAAGAAACTGCGTGATGACGTTACCATGATGGTGGCGAAGGTTGAGGGGTAAGATATGTTTTTTATGTTGTTAAGTGCCTTTATAGGTGCCATGCTGATTCTTTTCGCTTTTTCTTTTGACAATACAAAGGGAACACGTTTCGGAAATCCTTTTGTCAACATGGTCATGTTTGTTTCAGCTTTGTTCTTCCTTCTTGCTTTAATCCAGCTGTTTACGATTATCTCATCACCACGACCTTTTACACTATTGGTAGCAAGGATTATGTATGTCCTTATGGCATGGGTTTCAACAGGCCTTTGCAGGATTGCAATTACCTATGAGTCAGACAAACCGCACCCGGTACTGAATGTAGTAAGATGGATTTTCAATATTGCAGCTTTCCTTGTTATTTTTGTGATAAGAGGCGGATTCCGTGACTTGATAATTGAGCCTGACAACTATTATAAGGTATATTCCGGATATCCATTCTCCGGTGGCCTTGCCGAGCTGCTTCCGCTTACATGGTTTACATTCTACTGCGTGGTTTTCATCATCGTACTGCCGTTCATCTCTTCACTGATTGTTTTAATCCGTGCGGAAAATGCAAAATCAAAGCTTATCCGTCAGAATCTTCATACAATCGCACTTGGCTTTTTGTCAATGTGGGTGTTCTATGCCCTCTTGCTTTTGGGTAACCGTTTCCAGCCGATGTTCCTAAGCCTTATCATGCTGAGTTTTGTTCCGGCAATCATTATTTTTGCAAAGGCTTTTGATACCATGGAAGTCTGGGGAAACAGGCTCATAGGAAGGACAGTTCTCAGGATTTCCCTGATTTATATTCTTCCAGCTGCTGTTGAAGGCTGTGTCTATCTTTTTGCACGCAACTTTTTTGAAATCGGCTCAACAAAATATTATCTGGTCGTTACGATTGGAACAGTGCTCGTAGTGGTTCTCTGGGTTTTTATGGGAAGGCATTTCCTGAAAGCCAACAGACTGCGCGACAGCCGCTATGGAGAGGCATTTGAGAATTCAATCTTAAAGATAAGCTATGACGGTGACTCCAAGAAGATAATCGATATTCTTTCCTCAAGCTTCATGAAGTATGTTGACTCAAGCTCCTTTACTCTTGCAATTGATGCGGGAACAGGTTTTTTGGAGTCAATTTTTACAGATGACGAAAATAAGATAATGATTCCGATAGACGATCCTTCCTTTGATGTACTGTTGAACCAGAAGCATCCGATTGTTTTCCGTGAGTATGCCCAGAAAGACTATTCTGTTGCATCTGTCCGTGAGCAGCTTGTTCAGCTTCTTGACAGCACTAAGAGCGACGCATTCATAGTTCTTAACGAGGGACGCCATGTTCTGGGAATCATGTTCCTTGGACCGAAAAACAGCGGTAACCGTTATACTCCTTATGATTACGAGGTGTTTACAAAGCTTTACTCAAACTTCTTTGTCAATGCCTATTACATGAAGAACATCATGAATGAGTCTGTCGTCGGTACAGTTAACCGGGAAATCCGCATGTCCAGCCAGATCATTACTTCCATCCAGGAGAATATGGATTATATCACGAATCCAAAGGTTGACTGCGGCTACCGCATGGTTCCTGCCCACAACATCGGAGGTGAGTTCATCGACCTTATCCGCCTGAACAGCAACAGGCACATGTTCATAATCGGTTCATTGAACGGTAAGGGTATTGCGGCCTCCATGAGCATGGTCATCTTGAAATCTGTCATCCGTACTGACCTTGCGGAGACATCAGACTTCAAGGTTCTTGTTCAGAAAATCAACAGCTTTATCAGAAACAGCCTTCCAAAGGGTACTTTCTTTGCAGGTGTCCTGAGTATGCTTGATTTCTCCACTGACACAATGTACTACATAAACTGCGGTTGTCCGGCACTTTTCATGTACAACCACATTTACAACAATGTCATCGAGATTCAGGGTGAAGGACACGTTCTTGGATTCAAAAAGGACATCAGCAATCTGGTTCGCGTAAAGAAAGTCAAGCTGTCTGCGGGTGACATCATTCTGGCATGTACCGACGGTCTTATTGAGGAAAAATCACTTCGCGGTGAAAGCTACGGTAAGACGAGAATTCAGTCCCAGATTATGGAAAACGCATCTTTCCCGGCCGACAAGATGGCACAGTTTACTTATGACGGTCTTGTTCAGTTTACTTCACGTGCTCTTGAAAGTGACGTTACGGCTCTGGTTCTTAAATATAAGGGCGACAAGGATAAGGAGGCTTAAATGGATCAGCTTACCATAGTTGAAAAATCAGGTGCAAATTACATTTTGCTTGAATTAAGCGGTTCTGTTAACGGATATACTCTTGTAGAATTTCAAGAAAAGGTGTACAGTTACATTCAGGATACCAATGTCGTTCTGGATATGTCCGGAGTTCTTTCAATTGATGCGGCTGGTGTAGGTGTGATTCTTGCCGGCATAAATGACGGTGAGGAGCATAACACACAGATTCTTATCATGAATCCTTCTGAGGCTTCACGTCATGCTCTTGAAAGGACGGGCTTTCTGGATACGTTCAATATTATACACGGTATCACGGAGGTTGCTGATGTTTCGTAGGTTGTTTTGTTTAGGTATTGCTTTTGCAGGTTCGGTTCTGTTTTTTTCATGCCACAATGGAAAGGGAACCCCTGTTCTGCAAAAGGCATCTGCTGAAGTACAGCCTGCTGAAATAAAGCCAGCCGAAAATCAAGTCGTGGAAGAAGTCAAGCCAGTCAATCCTGAATACGAGAAAATCAAGACCGTAGTTTCAAAGATGAGTCCAAGATTCAAGTCTGTCGTGGACATTCCAGAGTCTTCTTATGATGACTTTTTAAGCGATTTGAACGCTGCCCTTGAGGAAGAAAAAACTTTCCCGGGTGATGATCTTTCGCTTTATTATCTAATCGATAAAAAACATTTTGTTGGTGAAGACTATGTTCCAAAGGGACTTGTAAAGATCTCTCAGAATTCACATTACAACGTAAGCCGCAATGACCTTTCGCTTCGTCCTGATGTTGAGAAGGCTCTTACTGTCATGGCAGACGCAGCTCTTGAGGACGGCATAAAGCTTATGGTTTCCTCAACCTACCGCTCCTATGAGTATCAGAAAAATCTTTTTGCACGCTATGTAAGGGAAGATGGAGAGGAACTTGCCTCACGCTATTCAGCAAAACCGGGAACAAGTCAGCATCAGCTTGGTGTTGCCATAGACTTCGGTTCAGTTACCGATGATTTTGCACTGACAAAGATGGGAAAATGGCTTAATCAGCACAGCGAGGAATATGGATGGTCTCTTTCTTTCCCGCAGGATTATGAGGATGTCACAGGCTTTATGTGGGAATGCTGGCATTTCCGCTATGTGGGAGTTCCTGCCTGCCGCTTGCAGAAAAACTGGTTTGGTGATGTCCAGCAGTTTATGATTGAATTTATCGACGAATGGAAAAAAACTGAATAAAAAATCTTTCATATCGCCGGGAGTTTTATTATGAAAAGTAGAAAAATATTTTTAGGTTTTTGCTCTGTTTTCTGTTTTCTGTTTGTTTTGCTTTTGAGCTCATGTGCAGAAAAAAAAGTTGAGATTGTAGATTTTGAGCTTAACCTCTTTACTGATGATGATTCTTACGCCGGAGAAGTTCGCAGCTTTTCTTTGCGGAACACAAACGGCATTCAGTTCGAGCAGGTTACGGAAGACGGAGAGCTTGCATTACTTGATGATATTCCTTTTGAGCCGGTAGAAGATAACAGCGCAATCTACCATGTGACTGTTCCTGCCGGAGAATACAGGCTCTATGAGGATGGAGAAGATACCGGTGCATTTTTCACGGTTGACCTAAAGCACTGCAAGGCCCAGATTGTATACTGTTCCTCCCTGTCTTTGGCAAGGGATGCTATACTTGCAAATTCCGATACTGCCGGAATCTATCTTGTAATAAAGGACAAGACTTTCGTTAACCTTGGATATGACAATCCATTGATTTCTTCAATGAATAATATTAAATCTCCTGTTTCAATCGATATGTCAGACTGCCCGAACATGACAATGGGGTACCGGGGTTTTTATAATTCAAAGAACCTTAAGTCAATTTCACTTTCGCTTGACATGAAGACTCTGGGTAAGGAATCATTTGCTTTCTGTACATCTTTATGCAGGATTGTTATTCCCGATACAGTTCAGACTGTAGAAGGCGGTGTATTTGAAGGCTGTACTTCCCTTACTGAAATCGAAACCGGTTCCAGAAATAAAATGTATTTCTCAGAAAAGGGCGTGCTGTTTGACAAGGCAAAGCGTTCCATAATAGCATGGCCTTCTGCTTCAGGAAACATTGTAATTCCAGAGACTGTTCAGCTTCTGGCGGATTATTGCTTTGCAGGCTGTGAAAGTCTTAGGTCAGTTCAAATGCTGAGTGTTAAAACAGTAAAGCCCTATGCATTCAAAAACTGTCAGTCTCTTAATACAGTTTCTTTCTCAACAGAGCTTGAAACGCTTGACAAAAATGTATTCGAGCACTGCTATATGCTGGAGAACATACACATTGATGAAAACAACACTACATATTATGCCAATAAAGGACAGGTTCTTTCTGCTGACGGAACAGTTCTCTATACATGGCCGTCCGCAAAAAAGAATGTTGTGATTCCAGAAACTGTATCAAGAATAGATGACTGTGCATTCCAGAATCAGCAGGGTCTAATCCAGGTAAGCATGGGTAAGGCTGTGAGGGAAATAGGATATCAGGCTTTTTCATCTTGCACGGATTTATCTCTTGTCACGATGAGCAATGTTGCAATAATTGAATCATACGCCTTTGAGAAATGTACATCACTTAAACAGATAGAGCTTCCTGCAAACTTAAGGCGATGTGATGGCGGTGCTTTTGCTGAGTGCTCATCCCTTGGAACGATTACAGTTCAGGAAGGAAACAGGACCTACAGTGCACAAAACGGTGCAATATATTCAGCTGACTTAAAGACACTAGTTGAATGGCCTGCCGCCTCTGGTACTGTCACAATTCCAGACAGCGTGGAAACTGTCGGTCCCTATGCATTCAACAGAAATTATGATTTAAAGAAAGTCGTGCTTAAAAACGTAAAGTCTTTGGGACATCATGCATTTGACAGCTGTACGAAACTTAGCGAGGTAAACATGAACGAGGGGCTTGTTTCCATAGGCACACATGCTTTTGCCAACTGCCTTGAAATCAAAAAAATTGTTATTCCGTCCAGCGTTGCCACGATAAAGAACTATGCATTCTGGTTCTGGTCCTCTGAGCAGACTATCGCATGCCGTGCCTCTGCAATTCCATCTGACTGGGATTTTGCATGGGATGCTGACTGTGATGCCAAGGTTGTAATGTCCTACAGTGAATAAAAAAAGGGGTGCCCAAAAAGCTGGTTTTGGACATCCCCAAATTCAGGTTATATTTTTTTACAGTTTATCAAAAAAGCCTTTTGCCCTAAGAAGCTCTGCATTCAGTATTCCGCCTCTTGCAGCACCACGCTTGGTGTTGTGGCTCAATGCAACGAATTTTACGTCAAATACATTGCACTTTCTAAGGCGGCCTATTACGCAAGCCATTCCTTTTTCCGTCTCCCTGTCACGTCTTGGCTGAGGCCTGTTCTCCTCATGGCGTACGACAATCGGGTGATCTGGTGCGGAAGGCAGCTTAAGCTCCTGTGGACGTGAGGTATAGCTTGTCCATACACGCTCAATTTCCTCAAGTGACGGCTTTTTGTTTTCAGGCAAATCAAACTCCAGGTTTACGATGGCCGTATGACCGTCGATGACAGGTACGCGCGTACAGGTTGATGAGACCAATGGAAGTGATGCATTCTCAATCCTGTCAAATTCAACTTTGCCAAGAATCTTGAGGCATTCTTTTTCGGTCTTTTCTTCCTCACCGCCGATATATGGCACTATGTTGTCAATCTCGTCATAGCTTGGAACGCCTGGATATCCTGCTCCACTGACTGCCTGCTCCGTGGTTACTATCATCCTCTTGACTGGGTAACCTGCCTGAATCAGTGCATGAAGAGGCATCATGTAGGTTTGCAGTGAACAGTTGGGTTTTACGACGATAAATCCCTTGTCCCATCCGTGGTGCTCCTGCTGCTTTTTGATGATCTCAAGATGATCATGGTTGATTTCAGGAATCAGCATCGGAACATCAGGTGTCCAGCGGTTTGCGGAGGCATTTGAGACAACAGGGATTCCCTCTGCGGCATAAGCTTCCTCAAGTGCCTTGATCTCGTCCTTTCCCATTTCCAGTGCACTGAAAACGAATTTACATTTTCCAACGGCGAGCTTAGGATCATTTGCATCCTGAACAGTAAGGTTTGCGACACCCTCCGGGATGTTCTCTCCAATCAGCCAGCGGTTTTCAACAGCGTCCTTGTATAGTTTTCCTGCAGAGCGCGGGGATGCGGCAACATAGCTTACCTCAAACCACGGGTGATCCTCCAGAAGCTTAATGTACCTCTGTCCGACCATACCGGTTGCTCCCAGTACTCCGACCTTTAATTTATCGCTCATGTGTTTCTCCTTGTTGATTAAAGTCCGCAGCTTTTAATGGCTTCTTCGATAATGGCCTTTGCCTCGGGCTTTGGTTCAACCAGCGGAAGCCTTACAGACCCGGCTGGAAGTCCCTTTACGTTCATGGCATACTTGATGCAGGATGGGTTTCCGTCAACAAATGCCGCACGGAAGAATGGCTGCAGGCGGTAATGAATCTTGCGTGCCTCTGCAAACTTTCCTTCCAGACAGTCATGTGCCAGCTCTGTCATCAGATCCGGAATCATGTTTGTTACAACGGAAATGATGCCCTGTCCGCCTGCTGCCATAAGTGGAAGTGTAAGGCCGTCGTCTCCGCTCATCACAGAAAAATCAGGATGCTTTGAGACAACCTTTTCTATTACTTCCATCATCTGGTTTATGTTTCCGCTTGCTTCCTTTACACCGATAATGTTCGGAAGATCCGCTATGCGCTCAAGAAGGGAAGTGGAAATATTCTTTGCTGTACGTCCCTGGATATTGTAGACCACAATCGGAATACCAATCTTTGAGACGGCCTCGAAATGGCGGTAGATGCCTTCGTCGCTAGGTTTGTTGTAATATGGAGTTACTACAAGTGCAAAGTCTCCGCCCATCTGTTTTGCACGTTCTACATAGCGCACTGCATCACGAGT
>JAGADS010000240.1 GCA_017613485.1 Treponema sp. | reverse complement strand
CGTCATCCTCACCGTCGGCTCAATACGCCGAGCGTTTCCATCAGGTTCTGTCAAGGATGGCAATCGCCCTCGACTCTCTATAAAACAGCCATCACAGGTCGAATGCGAATATGAATTTATCAATGTGCTTGCAAGACTAAATTCCACATGATTTTTGCTCAAAAGAAAGTGGAATTTACATTTTCACTTCAGCCAAAAGAAGGAGACAAAAGGACCGTCCCCTGCCTCCTCTGGTATTGAAAGGCAATCTGTTTTCCGATATAATTATGAAAGTTTCAATACAGATGGTTCTGTGCAGCTTTCTGTTTTGGTCTGTAATGGCCGGAACAAAAACGCCAGCAGAATTAAAAGAAGAAGATACCGGTCTGTTCGGTATAGTTAATCGATGCTGACAGGTGTACTCTTGAATGGAGTATATCTTAAACAGTAATAAAACTATGCAAGTCTTTTCGGTGTCTTCAAGGAAGCAGGAATACCGTTCCGGAATCTGTAGTTGGGCAATGAATATCGTTTTAGAGAGTCAAAAGTTTTTCTTTTGACATTGTTTGGTTTGTGTTCTTTTTTCAGAAATACTGTTTTTTCATAAAAATCATGAATTTATAACTTTTGAATAGTTTTCTGGTAAATCAAAAAGCACACCTGCAAAAACCACCTCTGAAAGGCTCTAAAATACTACGTTTCAGAAGCCCACTGTGGAAATGACGGAAGCCCGCTTTAGGGCATTGACACTTATTTAATTTATTCTATCGTGAAGTTAACACCTCTTGTGGAAATGACGGAAGCCCGGTTTAGGGCATTGACACAGTTTTGTACTTCTATATGGTAAGAGAAGCGTATAAGTGGAAATGACGGAAGCCCGCTTTAGGGCATTGACACAACCAGTCTTCTGCCTTGTAAGTCACAAGTGCTATTGGTGGAAATGACGGAAGCCCGGTTTAGGACATTAGAAAAGAGAGGTCTGCTTCATGCAGTACCTCTCTTACTGTTCATCTATAGGTTCTCAATTTATACCGGTTGTATGTATTTCGTGGGTAATATAGAACGCATCATATCCCCTCAGAAGCTCGTCACTTCCATATCCTCATCCATATCACCGATCTCTACGGTTCCGTCCCCATATCCAATGATGATCTCCTTTTCAGGATCGATTCTTATTCCATCCTCATCCATGATCAGGCTTACTATTCGAATCTCTCCCCTGGCATTTTCCAGAATTATCCTGTTCTCCGATATTTCCCTGAACCTTTCATCTTCCCTCATGACATTTATCCTCATGATCTTCCTCCTTTCTGCTCTATGCCTATCACTACGCGCTTTCCGGGGGCAATCTTCTTTGCCTCTTTTCTACACAGTGCTGCCATATTGCACACCTGATTCTCCGTAAGTTTTTTAACCTTCATTATAAGCACATAATCCTTATTCATTTCAGATCACCCCCTGAGTCTTTTGATACAGCTGACCATTAACCTGCCGAAATTCTCCTTTTTCCCGATCACGATATTGCCCACAGCCTTAGGCGCAGTCCTCTTCTTTATGCTGATAAGATTAGACTTCAGAGTTTCAGCCTCCTTCCTGCTTATCCGCGGAACCACCATGGTAAACACCTTGTCCTTCATTCCTGCCATTTACCCCACCTCCTTTGCAAATTCGTTGGCTATGATCCAACCCATTATCTCCGTCAATCCGGCCGCTGTACTTGCGTTGACAGCATTTCCCAATCCCGGTACCCATCCAATAACAACCTGAGAAAATGCTCTGCCTATTGTCGCTGCTCCGGCGCTAGCAACAGCTGCCTCTGCTGCGCTGTGATCCAGAGATATTCCAAAAACCCTGCCCAGTGCGACAACCATTGCAAGCTGTATGGGTGTAATGACCGCGTTGTCGCTTAAAGGTATCTGTGCAAGTCCGCTTGCAGCTGCAGCAGCTGCAGCGCTTGAAGTATGTATAATGCCATTGCACATGTTCTTTTCTCTATCTGTCATGGTCTTTTTCTCCTTTCCTTTTCCGGTTTTCTTTTGTTTTTTGCCTTTCATCAACTATATAGATGGAAATAAATGATTTTTAACCATTACAGAAATTTTTCTGACTGAAATATATGAACTGTGTATTAAACTGCTTTAAAGCCGGTTGGATATATACAAGGGATTGAAGGACGCTTTGGTTTTCGATATAATTATGAAAGTTACAATACAAGCCTCTAAAACACTATGTTTCAGAAGCCCCTGTGGAAATAATGGAAGCCCAGTTTAGGCCATTAGAAATAAGGAATTCCTGATATGTCACACAAGACAAACAAGAAACTGAAAAAAAAAGAACTCAATGACCGTAAGCGCATCGCTGTCCCATTTAATACAGGTACTCGCAACATGGGATTCAACAGTAATCAGGACAGGAAAGAAGCGGCCATAATGGACAGTATCAGGAACTCTGATCAGGACAATTGACCCTTTTTCTATGACCTCTTTTCTTTTAATCCTATTATAGGCATACATAGTGCGACTTGAGATTCCTTTATAAAATATCCTGTGAAGTTACATCAATATGTCAGGCGGTCTCTCATTCCTGATATTATCATTCCTTCCCTTGTTATGACCACAGCTGCAGAATGGTCTGCTTTTCTGAACGTGATCTCGATGGAATCCGGTCTGTTCATCCACCTCATCCTTGCCTGGCTGTGTCCTGCGATTTCCCTAAATGTTTTTAAAGACAATCCTG
>JAGADS010000239.1 GCA_017613485.1 Treponema sp. | reverse complement strand
TTGTCTCCACAAGTTCCATCTTACCGGATTCAATTCTGGAAAAGTCCAGGATGTCGTTTATGATTGCAAGAAGCGAGCGACCGGAAGTCTGTATGTTCTCTGCGTATTCCTTTATTTTAACAGGATCATCGGTATTCAGAATCATTTCATCAAGACCAAGCACGGCATTCATCGGAGTACGGATCTCGTGCGACATGTTTGCAAGAAATGAACTTTTGGCAAGATTTGATTCCTGTGCCCTTATTTTGGCAAGCTCCAGTTCCTTGGTCATGGAAAGAAGATTGTCATAGTCATAATTTTCAACTACAAAATAGCAGAGATATATACCGATCGTCCCAGAGAATGTGGTCAGCATTATGTTGCCTTTTGCGTATGACTGAAGAAATATTCCCAGGCATGAGATGATAACCGTAATAAAAAGTGTAATAAGAATGCGGCGGGATAAAGTCTTGAAGTTTATAAACAGAATTATTAGGGTTGATAAAATAAACAGAAGCGGGCAGCCATAACCTATGGTTCGGTAAAGAGGACCTGGTACCCACTGCATGTCAGGATTCGGATACCAGCTTATTATTCCGGTATAGATGTTGACAATCATTACTATCCCATAGGCGACATAAATGATTGAATTAATGATTGTCAGCACTTTTACTGAACGTGTGTGAATCTCAACAAAACGGCTTATATAAATATAGTAGCCGAATGCCATGCCTGTAGAGGTTATGTATGCAAATGAGTGAAATACATTCAGGACAAAAAGGTTTGTCGGGGAATATGGAAGGTAACTCATAATGCGTCTTATTATTTCAAGAATAGTTGCGGTGGTTATGATAAAAAGCAAAAATGTAAATTGCTTGAAACGCTGTCCCTTATGTTTTTTAAGTACGAGAAAGGAAGCCAAAAGGATGTTAAAGATCAGGCCTGCAATGCCAAAGTGAATTTTCGGGATGGCAATAATTTTATCAAGCATTTTCAACTCCTTCTTCTGGTAGTGTATGAACCAAATCCTGAGAAATGTTCCTGAAGAAAACTTTATATAAAAGCGATGAGTCTATTGGTTTTGAAACATAGTCAGTAAAACCTTCGTTCATGTAGCGGGCTTTTAATCCCGGTTCAGAATTGGCTGTAAGAACAATATAGGGTGTATAACGGTTAAGGTTTCCTGGCAGTGTCTTTGCTTTTTGCAAGGTCTCTGTTCCGCTCATATCAGGCATAAGCTGATCAAGGAAAATAATGTCAAAGCGTGTCTTTTTTATCATCTCCAGACAGGCAGTTCCGCTCTCGCATGTTGTTATCTGGGCCTGTGTCTGCTTAAGGAGTCCGCTTGCGACAATCAGGTTGATGTTGTTATCATCCACAATCAGGACTTTTGCATCTGGAGCGCAGTTTTTGCTGTGTTCAACCTCAGGGGAGGCAGAATATTTTGATATTTCCTTCTGTTCTCCAATAGTTGTTTTTCCCTTGCGTTTCTGGGATACGAACAAGGAGAATGTTGAGCCTACTCCTATAACACTGTCTATTGAAATTGTTGCACCCATCAAGTCAACAAGATGTTTGACAACAGCAAGCTTTAGACCTGTTCCTTCGACCTCGTTAAGTGAATCTTCCTCAAGTTTCTCAAAGCTGTCAAATGCCTCGGACAATGCTCTTTCTGGAAGTCCCATTCCGGTATCCTTGACTTGAACCCAAAGATTAATCTTTTCGTTATCATCGTTTAATTCGGTTTCTTTAAGTTGAACGCTAAGCGTAACACTTCCCTTTTTTGTGTTTTTAAAACCGACATCTATCAGAGTTTCCAGTATGCGAAGGAAGTGCTCTTTGGCTCCATAAAGCAAATCAGGAATATTCTGGTCAATCTCACTTTTGAATTCAACTCCGTTTTCCTTTGAAAGAACTCCACCTTTTGAACATGCATGTTCAATAAGTTTTCCAAAGTGATAGTCTTCCTCCATCAAATCCATTTTACCGGACTCAAGCTTGGAGAAATCAAGAATGTTGTTTACAATCTCCAAAAGCAATTTACCGGATGACTTTATCGTCGTTGCATATTTCTTAATCTCATCGATGTTGCCAGTATGAAGAATCATCTCATCCAGACCTAGGATAGCATTCATCGGGGTTCGGATTTCATGCGACATGTTTGCAAGGAATATGTTTTTTGCCTTGTTTGCATCGGATGCGATTTTACGTGCTTCTTCCAGTGCCTTGCGTGCTTCTATAAGTGAACGGTGGTCGGCGTTTTCTACAGCAAAATACCAGATGTACATGCCGATTGTAATTCCCACCGAAACAACAGCTGTAGGCACAATACCCAGGATCTGCAGAATCAGAAACAGGAAGGGAAGGAATACGGCATAGCTCATCGTGATATAGACATAGCGTTTCATGTAGCGTAAATCACGAAGGACGGAAATAGCAATAAAGACAGCGTAATAAATGGGGAGAATCTCGCATATAGGATACAAAAAGCCTTTTGCCCATGTAGAAGCGGCCTCATCAAAACCAATGACCCATTCAAAACGTACATTAACAACCATCAGTGCAACAAAAAGATAAAAAAGCACATGGTGAATGATCCTGATACGTTTTTTCTTTTTACCCTTAGGATCTACATAGGTATCAAGATAGACTGCATCCAAAAAAGGAATCGATTCTTCAAGAATCAATGAAAGGGAACAGACCGCCACCCTCAGAAAATGAGCCTTGTAACCAAGATTCATGTTGACGACCAGACTCCTGAAAATGCCTACGAATGCACTGGCTGTTATCATGCATGCTAGAAGGCGGAAATTCTTTAACTGTGTATAATCTGCCGGCTTGGAAAGCAAAAAGAATAAAAGCAGAAGATCAAGGATAAGAGCGGCTAAGTTGAATAAGACATCAGGCTGGGTGAATAAACCGTACATCTGCTACCTCTTCTAACTAGGAAATTTTGGAGGCAAGCTCAGCAAGATTGTCGTACATTTTCATGAACTGTCCGTGGTGGCTTTCTATGAATTGAACCTGTTTTTCCTTGCATGCAGATTCTAGCTGTAGTGCCAGATCGGAAAATTCCTTGTTGCCGATTAAAAGGGCATTGGATTTAAGTGAATGTGCAACAATCTGATAATTCAACCAGTCTTCGGCCATTAAGAACTGAACTAATTTTTTTTGTGTTTCCGGTTTCTCCTGACAGAAAGTTTTGAGTGTATTAAGGTACAGTTCCCTGTCTCCTCCACAGAGGCTGATTCCTGAATTCTGGTCTATGTCGAGTATCTTATCATCAGGTTTTTTTGTAATTGAATCCTGAGGCGCTGCTGTTTCTGGTGTCATAGGTCTGGGCTCGATTATATTCTGCGGTATTGAGTGATAGAATATCTCGTAGAAAAGATGGCTGTCGATGGGTTTGCTTATGTAATTGGAGAATCCCAGGTCCAGATATTTTTCCCTCATGCCCGATATTGCATTTGCGGTAAGAACGATGATAGGCGTAAAGCGGTTCAAATTGCCCAACATGGATTGCGAGCGGTGAAGTGTCTCAACTCCGTCCATTTCAGGCATCATGTGATCAAGGAAGATAATGTCGAATTTGGTTTTCTTCATGTGTTCAAGACATTCTTTTCCACTTTCGCATGTTGTTACCTGTGCCTGAGTCCGTTTTAGGAAGCCTTTTGCAACCACAAGGTTTACTTTGTTGTCATCAACCACAAGAACCCTTGCATCCGGGGCGATATAGAGATCTTCTATGGATTTCTCCATCTTGTCTGTGGCAGCCGCCTTATAGGAACTTATTGTACTGTTGCCGTAAATCTCCTGGGGAATAACTACGGTAAATGTTGAGCCTTCGCCATAGGTGCTCTCGATTTCAATTGTTCCATCCATCAGCTTTAACAGGCTTTGAACAATTGCCAGACCCAGACCCGTACCTTCTATGTTCTTGTTAATTTTTTCATCAACACGCTTATATCGGGCAAAAATAGTAGGTAAGTCTTCTTTTTTTATGCCGATACCCGTATCCTTAATTGCAATGACAAGATTCATCGTGTTGCTTTCTGTGTATCCTCTAACGGAAAGCGAGACAGACCCCTCCTGAGTGTATTTGATTGCGTTGTTCAGCAGGTTTATAAGTATCTGACGCAAGCGGATTTCATCACCGTAGAGGTTTTCAAGAATGTTTTCATCGATATCAGTTTTATATACAAGGCCTTTTCTTGATGCCTTAAGGTTCATCATAAGGTTTATGTCATGGAGCATGGCTGCCAGATGGTATGGATTCTGCACCAGTTCAAGCTTGCCGGATTCAATTTTGGAAAAATCAAGAATGTCGTTTAT
>JAGADS010000024.1 GCA_017613485.1 Treponema sp. | reverse complement strand
GTTGGTTCCGTACTGTTCGCTGGAGGCATTTGTATACGGCATGTAGGTTATCTTGTTGGATCCCACAAAGCTTACACCCTCAGGCACATCATTTACCGACACAATCACTTTCTCGGGAGGAACATTTTCTATTGTCAGTGAAAATGAACAGTCAGTGGCAGTATAAAAATACTTCTCCACTTTCTTGAACCTTAGGCTCTGAACATAAGCCCATGAGAGAGCATCAGCTTTCTGTGCCCGATAAACAGGCAGCAACATTATGATAAAGAGGACTAATAATCCAATTCCGAGCTTTCTGTTTCCTGCTGCTGGTTTTTCCATCGGTTTTGTTCATCCTCCCTTATTGTTGAATACAGTGAATTCTCACCTGCACTGGGTTCATCATTATTCTGCGTAACAGGCGTCAATACCTGCTCCTGCACTTGTGCATGGGTTTCAACCTCGTTGAGTGATAATTCAAGATTTATCTTTGCGTTTATGTTGGTACTGTCCACTAAAAGAGCTTTTTTGAAATAGTCAGCGGCTTTTGCATAGTCTCCGTTTCTATGTGACAGGATTCCCAGATTGTAAAGTGTTGAGAACCTGATTTTGTCATCTGCATCAGGAGAAATCTCACTGTAGCGTTTCTCAGCCGCCTCGTTCTCGTTCTGCATCAGGTATGTCGTAGCAAGATTATAGAGCGCGTAATCCTTGACGGAACTGTCTCCCCTTTCCTCTGCATTCTCAGACACAATCATGAAAGATGCGACAGATTCCTGGTATTTCTTGCGGTTCCAGTTCAGTTTTCCAGAAAGAATCTTCGCACCGTCAGAAATATCGTCTGAGCATCCGGTAAAAAGAAAAGCCATGGCAAGTACGGAAGATGCCATTATCTTCTTTTTCTTGAGATATGATACAGGTATGGTAAGCTCTGCAAATATGAATGATGCGGCAATAAGAACTATCGCAAGCAAAATGAAAAGATTGTGGCGGTCAACTGTCTCAAGCTCATACACAACAGAATTCTCATCCTCTGTGCCATAAACCTGATTCTGCCATGAACTGCCGCCTGTTTTCTTTGCAAAGCTGTCCAGCACCTTGTTTGCTGACCCTAGAACCGATGCATCCACATAAAAAATATCAGGAATTACAGGTGAGTCTCCTGCTTTCTGAATGAACCTTTCCTTAACCTGTGCAATTGTCTCTTCAAGTGAATCTGAGCGCAAGGCGGTTTTAACCTGAGTCTTTCCGTCACCAGCAGTAACCGAGATTTCCCTTTCTGAGCCGAAACCGATGATTGACACTGGAATTCCAAATTTCATCGCATCAGTCAGTGCGTCTGCAAGTGAACCGTCTGTTTCCTCTCCGTCCGTAAAAAGCCATATCGTTCCAGACTGTGAGGATTGAACGGGAAAAGAATTGATTGCTGTCTGTATTCCCTTGCCCAAGGATGTTCCCTGTGCAGTCATAAGATTAGGTGAAAGAGAAGAAAGCAAAGTTCTTACTGCTTCTATGTCCTCTGTGAGCGGAATTGCAACAACACCCTCACCTTTTGCAAGCACAACGGAAACCGATGTATATGGAATATGCTCCAGAAGACTGTCTGCATAATCTGCAGCTGCCCTGAGGCGGGTCATGTCACCAGGAGCATCCTCTGCCTCCATACTGTGGGAAATATCAAAAACAAGAGAAAGAGCACGTCCTGTCTTTTGTACCGGTACATAATTCGCACCCCATGATATTCCTGCCGCACCCAGAACAAGCATAACCCACGCAATGCACCTGAGGATTGTACTTGGCACAAAACTTGATCTTGTGCGGGTAATCACCGCCGAATCCTTTGCAAGCGAGCGATGAGGACCAAGATTTTTCATTATCCTTGCAAAACGCGAAGTCATGAAATAGACATACGGAATCAGAAGAAGAAGGAGATACAGAGCCCATGGCCGTTCAATCGAGAAATTCATAGCACCTCCTGCAGGAATACGGAACGGATTATGACAGACAGAAGGAATAATGCCGCCGCAAGGAAAACAAAGACGTGATAGTATTTCCTGTCTGTGTTTTTTATATGATAGCTTTGAACAAGGCTTTCGTTACGTCCGACCGCATCCAGAGCCTGTGCAAGTTCTCCGATTGAAGATACCTCGTAGAATTTTCCGTCTGCCTCGGCCGCTATCTGAGAAAGAGCCTTGCTGTCGTATTCTGAGTTAAGGAATCCCTGGTACATTTTTCCGGTAAAAGGATCAACGTACTCAAGCTGAACCGTTCCCTTTGTGCCTATTCCAAGAACATATACCGAAATGTTTTTTTCTTTTGCAAGACGTGCCGCTGTATAAGGCTGAACAACCCCGGAATTGTTTTCTCCGTCAGTAATAAGGACAATTGCCTTTCTTGGGGAACGTGACTGGACCAGATGAAAAACAGCACATG
This sequence comes from Treponema sp., assembly GCA_017613485.1. The sequence continues at coordinate 6,980 of JAGADS010000024.1, read as the reverse complement.
AAAGACCGTTGCCTATTGCAGTACCGTCTCCCATCTCTCCTATCACAATGGAATCCAGCTTCTTAAAGAAAACATCCCTGTCCATCGTAGGAGGAACCGAAACCGCCGCAGTTTTTGCCATCTCAACAAGACCCACGCAGTCTCCGGTATTCTCTGCCTCAAGTGTCTTTATAGCCTGAACAGCTGCCTGAAGACGGCTCATTCCTGCCATATCCCTCGCACCCATGGAAGGACTCGTATCCAGAACAAAAAGAATATCAGCACCACGGGATGAATACACGCGATCCTGATGATGCACTACTGGATTGGCATAGGAAATGACAAGACATGTAAATCCTGCAACTGCACTTAGAACTGCCGCAACTCCAAGCACCGTACGTCCCGGGCTGTTCCACTTAAAATAATGTCCGTGCCAGTCACCAAGAGTAAGCGGGAATGTTATCGGCCTGAACAGTCTAAGATAGCGCAGGAAGAAAAAGACAGGTATGAGAATCAGAAGAAAAAATGCCGTAGGGTTTTCAAATTCCATCATACTGTCACTCCTACATTACTGTCTGCAAATTCAAGTCCGGAAATACACTTTTCCGTAATCTTTACGATTTCCTTTCTTTCTCCGTCCGCAAATGCCGCAATATGCTCCTGAGGCGGATCCATCCGGGAATCAATTGAACCCTGGGCAAAAACAATATAGTCAGTGCGCGTAAACAGTGAGACAAGATCCATTACAAAGCTTTCCTGTTCCTCGCTCAGCATGTTTCCTGTTGCATTGTTGATTACACCAGCCACATGGGATGCCGTCACCGATGCAAAGGGAGTCCCAAACCTGTATTCAAGATAGGAGCGCATGAGAAGCTGCCATGAAGATGCAAATTCCACGTCACTTACATCTGAGACCAAAAGCCTCTTTAACTTGCGTCGTGCCACATGAGAGTTGCGCAGAAGCCCGAGTTTTTCCATCATGGTATAGTAGAACTCCTGAATTGTCCTGAGGCGTGCAAGAAGGAAGGTAATCAGGAACAAAAGTACTATACCGCCTATTATAAGAGTCCAAAGAACATAATTTGTGCCGGGAAGAAGAACCGGTGGTGCTGGAGGCCTTAGGGAAAGGTCTCCGTTTTTCTGTGCAAGCGACTCAACCGTAAAAGGCTGAAGGTCTATAAGATATCCTATTGAAGCCTCTGTATTCTGTCCGGCATTAAGCTTTTCGTCACGGGTACATGCATTAAGGTCAAAGACAGGAATATCAATAACACCAGGCTTCCACGGAATAAAGGAAATCTGGAGTGTATATGTCATTCCGTTTCGTGACAGGATAACCTGCCTGACTGTAAAACTGTCGTCCTCAGAACGAAATTCAGGGCGGGATGGATCAATTGTAAGAATGTCACCGCTTATCCTGGCTGGATCGGCAGGTGCAAAAAAATCTACCGGGCTGTAGAAGCTGAACTGAAGCTCGGTCTGGTCTCCAACGTAAACTATTGTAGGGAAAAGAAGCTGCTGTACGGAATCATCGGAGGCAGAAAGTGAATTCTGTGCAAAAAGAGAAAAGCAGGAAACAGCGATGCTGAAAATCAGAGTACAGAATTTCTTCATCTCAGCGCTCCCTTATCATAAAGAATTTTGTAAGCTCCTTTAGCGGATCAGAGCTCGTATTAAGTACAAGAGGGAAACCGCCGTTACGCTCACACTCATGTTCCCATTCCGTCATGTGAAGGTCATTCTCCTCGCGCCACATCCTGCGGAATTTTGTTGATGAGGTCGGAAGCACCAGACGATAGCCAGTCTCACTGTCTGCAAAAGGAATTGCACCCACGGAAGGCAGCATCTCGTCCATCGGATCTACTATGCGGACTGCAACAACATCATTTTTCTGACACAACCGTCCAAAGCTTTCCTGCCAGCTTGAAGTGCGGAAATCGGAGAAGATAAGGATAAGCGTACGGTTTTTCAGGAGTTTTTGAGCACCAAGAAGGGCATTGTCCAAAGCAGAGCCGTTTTTCTGAACCTGACCTATTTTCTCATATTCAGAAAGTATAAGCATTATCTGATCATGGCCTGAGCGCGGAACACAGTTGAACCGTATGTCACCGTCAAAAATAACAGTGCCAACCGGTGAAGAGTTATGGAATGATGCCAGTGTAAGAAGTGAAGCACACTCAATGGCAACATCAAGCCTTGAGCGGCCAGTTGAACCTGAACGCATGGACTGGGATACATCAACTACAAGAAGGACATTAAGGTCACGCTCCTCCTCGTACTGCTTTACAAAGGGACGACCCATACGGGCTGTAACATTCCAGTCAATTGAACGCACGTCATCTCCGTCAAGATACTCACGGACACCGCTGAATTCTATTCCTCGGCCTTTGTACAGGGAACGGAAAGAGCCGAACCTCATACCCTGGGCAAGCTTTACGGAATTGAGATGTAGATAAGATGCTTTTTTCGCAAGAGCTCCGGTTTCCATCATGCACTCCTATGATTACGGAAGCGGCATGAGTTCGATAATCTTGGATATAAGGGCATCAGGAGAAACTCCGTCTGCAGAGGCCTCGTAATTCAGGACAAGACGATGGCGGAGAACCGGTTTTGCCACGTTCTGGACATCCTCAGGAAGCACGAATCCACGTCCTGCAAACAAGGCGGCAACACGTGCACACTGCAAAAGTGCTATTCCTGCACGAGGAGAAACTCCAAAGGAAATATAATGCAATATATCATTCTTTTTCTGTGCGGCAGAAGATCTTTTTTCCTGACGGTTTGGATCCGGTCTTGTTACATTTACGATTGAAACAATATAGCGCAGAATCTTCTCATCCGCGGTAACAGCCTGTACTGCAGCCTTGCATTTCTCTAAAACGGTGGGAGAGAACACCTGCTGAACAGGAGATGAGATTGACTCTCCGTTAGCCTTTATGATCTGGATCTCCTCTTCCGGTGTAGGATATGTTATGAGGAGCTTCATCAAAAAGCGGTCCAGCTCTGCCTCAGGAAGATTGTAGGTTCCTTCCTGCTCTATGGGATTCTGTGTTGCAAGCACGAAGAACGGCTCAGGAAGATGGTAGCTTGTCTCACCGATTGTCACCTGATGCTCTGCCATTGCCTCCAAAAGCGCTGACTGAACCTTGGCAGGGGCACGGTTGATTTCGTCCGCAAGAAGAACGTTTGAGAAAACAGGTCCGCGTCTGACAGCGAATTTTCCCAGAGTCTGCTGATAAATCAGGGTTCCAGTGACATCCGCAGGCAAAAGATCCGGTGTAAACTGAATCCTCTTGTATTCAAGCCCTGAGATCTCTGCAAAAGTACGGACCGCAAGTGTCTTGGCAAGTCCCGGTACACCTTCCAGAAGAACATGCCCTCCTGCAATCATCGCAGTAAGAATGCCGTCGACTATCTCTTTTTGACCGACAAGCCTTTTTGAGACTTCTGTACGACAACGATTTATGTATGATACACATTCATCAAGCTCATATTTTGAAATTTCCATAAGAACAATCCCCTTTTTCCAATAAAATACCGATTAAGAAAAGTTACGCAATATAATACGTCAAGTTTAATTTTACACGTTTAATTGAATAATTTCAACAGGGAAAGAAAAATTCCTCTTTTCTTTTCTTGAATCATGTGGTAAAATTATAGAATAAGAATTTATCTTGGAGGATAATATAATGAAAAAAGCGTTTATTGCAGCTATGACTGTCGTGGCAATTGTGGCCATGGGATGTGCTTCTGGCTCCAAAACGGCACAGACACCGGAAGAAGCAGAAGCAAGAGCCGCTAAAGCCGCTGAGATACAAGGACTTTTTGAGCTTGTTGATGTTGAGGGTGGAAGCTATAAGATGGGAGACTCTATGGGAGAAAAGGATGAATTCCCGGTTCACACTGTAGAGGTCAGCTCATTCAAGATGTCAACCACCGAGATTACTCAGGAACTGTACAAGAAAGTCATGGGTTCAAATCCATCCTTCTTTAGGGGAGAAAAGCTTCCTGTAGAAAAAGTAAGCTGGCTGGATGCCGTAAAGTTCTGCAACAAGCTTAGCGAAATCCAGGGTCTTGATTCCTGCTATACAATAGGATCCAGTGTAAGCTGTGATTTCAATGCAAACGGATACAGACTGCCGACAGAAGCTGAGTGGGAATATGCAGCACGTGGTGGAAAGGCCAACGAGAAATTCCAGTACTCTGGAAGTGATTCAATCGATGAAGTGGCATGGTACACAGGAAACAGCAATAACGAGACACACGAGGTTGGAACAAAAGCCCCGAACTCACTTGGTATCTATGACATGAGCGGCAACGTATGGGAATGGTGCTGGGACAACTACTCAGAGACCTATTACTCAGAGGGAAGTCAGAGCAACACAAGGGGTCCTGGTTCTGGAGAGAAAAAGGTTCTCCGCGGAGGCTCACGCTCAAGCATCATCGGTGACGGAAGCAGCATCTGCCGTGTCTCTAACCGCTCTTCTGCAAAGGCTTCAGAAAGCTATTACCTTAACGGATTCCGTATCGTAAGCACAGCAAAATAAAAATATCAGCGGGGCTGGAGGGGTGCCTGCCATGCAGGCAGTGTGAAACACCGAGCGTTAGCGGGCCCCGCAAGGCCGGTACTGTTGCAGTTGATAAAGTTGCCGGCCGCCCCCACTACCCAAAAAAAATCAAATATTGTAAAATACCCTCATGCCAGATGATACTCCGATTATTACAGCAGAAAACATATCATATACCTATCCTCAGTCCACGACACCTGCTTTGGACAGTGTGAATTTCAGCATTCATCGCGGGGAATATATTGCTCTTGTCGGAGGAAACGGTTCGGGAAAAAGCACTCTGGCACGTCTTCTTGCGGGTTTTTTTGACCCAGACTCAGGTAAGCTTTCGTGTGAGGATGAGCTTTTGCCGGGCATTGTCTTTCAGCAGCCTAAGGAACAGATTGTTGCAGGTGTTGTTGAGAGGGATACGGCTTTTGGACCGCAGAATCTTGACATGACAAAGGGAGAGATTGAGCTCCGTACACTGGAATGTCTTTCTGTTGTGGGACTTGCAGACAGGGCTTCTTCCAGGACATTCGAGCTTTCTCTAGGTCAGACACAGAGGCTTGCACTCAGCGGAATTCTTGCTCTTTTTCCTGAGGTTTTGATTCTTGATGAGATTACCGCCATGCTTGATCCCGGGGCACGTACCGAGATAATGCAGCTTATAAACCAATGGCACAAAAAGGGCCACACGATAATACACGTAACCCACGATCTGGACGAGGCTTTTCAGGCTCAGCGAATAATTGCAATGGACAAGGGAAAGATTATTCTGGACGGTGATAAATCCGAGTTTTTTGGATCTGGTGCGATTATGGAGGGCATATTCGGGTCTCCGGTTCAGGTTCAGGCTAAAAACAAGGAATGTGCGGAAAATGAGACTGTCCTTCGTGTCGAGGGAGCCTCTTTTTCATACCCGGAAAGGAATGTGTTCTCAGGGCTTTCGTTTACTCTTAAAAAGGGAACGCTTACGGCAATTACCGGACCATCAGGATGCGGGAAATCCACCTTGTTTGAGTGTCTTGCAGGATTAAACAAACTGAACGGCGGTGAAATACATGCAAAATCAAGGCCTGTGCTTGCACTGCAGGAAAGTGAGGCTGCCCTGTTTGAGTCCTATGCGGCAGATGACGTTGCTTTCGGGGCTAAAAACCGTGGATTAAAGGGAAAGGCCCTGCTTGAGCGCGTAAAACAATCGATGCAGGATGTGGGGCTTCCATACGAGGAATTCGGAAACCGTGGAACTTTCAGGCTGTCCGGTGGTGAAAAACGCAAGCTTTCTCTGGCGGGAATTCTTGCCCTTGATGCCGATATATTGATTTTTGACGAGCCTACCTCTGCACTTGACGCACAGTCACGCAAAACCGTGCTTGAGACACTGCGTAAACTTGCTGATTCGGGGAAAACGGTCTTGTTCAGCACGCACAGGATGGAGGAAGCCGATATTGCCGATGAGCATTTGTTCTGGGAAGAGTTGACCGGGAAAGATAATCCACAGACTGAAGATACTAAGAAAGACGACGGACTTGAGCTTCTTTTGCCGCTTAAGAATTCTTCCATGCTGCAGAAGATTCAGAGGACCAGCGCTGCCCTTATGGCTCCCCCAAAGATTCCTGTCTCCGTGATAAGCAGGCTTCCTGCTCTCTGCAAGTTTATCCTGTTTCTTTCTATCTTTGTCTGCTCCATGATTGCACGTCCGCTGCCGTTTTTGCTTACGATGCTTGCCGTCTCAGTTGTGTATGCACTTCTTGCCAAGTATCCGCTGAACAAGCCTCTCTATGCATTTCTTAAGCTGCTTCCCCTGCTCCTTATTTTTTCCATACTGCAGTTCTTGTTCTATCCTGCTAGCCTTGACAGTTCCCGTATATTTTTCAGCTGGAAATTCATAAGCATAAGCGCCTACAAGCTTGGAATTGTCTTACGGATGCTTATCAGGGCACCAGCCATAATCATTACGCTGGGAACCTTTATTTTTTCCACTGATGAAAGGCAGATCATGGACGGTCTTGCTGCATTCTTGACACCGCTTGCATTAATCAAAATCCCTGTACGCTATCTTGTGCTTACCGTGGGCATAATGTTCCGCTTTGTCCCGCTTTTGATTGACGAGCTTTCGGGCATAATAAAGACACAGCTTGTCAGGGGGGCATTTTCTTCGGCAAAGGGATTGGGCAAGGTAAAAATGCTGCTTCCGCTTTTTGTTCCTCTGATTCTCCAGACATTCAGGAAATCCCAGACACTGGCAGACGCCCTAACGGCAAGATATTTTTCGTAGTAATGACAAAAAAAAAGCGGATCTTCATGGGGAAAATTTCTCCAAACAAATCCGCCTGTAAAAAACTAGATTTGGAATTCTTAGTTATGTATTCTGCATTAGAATGAATATGTCCATGAGAGTGGGATAGCACCATAGAAATTATCATTGAAGAAATTCCAGCATCATATTTG
>JAGADS010000238.1 GCA_017613485.1 Treponema sp. | reverse complement strand
TGGAAGAATTCATAAAAAAGAAATAAGAAAAAACTAATTTGACGACCGCCCTTCATGGGCGGTTATGCTTTATGTATTTACATTATATCGGTACAGACCTAATTCGTAAAATGAAAGTTTCACAAAATTCACTAAAAAGCAGCCACTAAAAATACCCAAAACCTCTTGAAATATTTTCAGTTATGTGCTATACTCATGTTAGTATACACAAACATATGATGCTTTAGTTACATCAAGTATATGCTGCACTTTATTTTTCAAGGAGTGATGTTAAATGTCATTGATCAACAAGGAAGTAAGCGATTTTTCTGTTCAGGCATATCAGAACGGAGAATTCAGGAAAGTCAGCAAGAGTGATATCATAGGTAAGTGGAGTGTTTTCTTCTTCTATCCAGCAGATTTCACCTTCGTTTGCCCGACAGAGTTAGAAGATTTGCAGAACAAGTATGCAGAATTCACGAAAATCAGTTGTGAAATCTATTCCGTATCTGCGGATACTCATTTTGTTCACAAGGCTTGGCACGATTCCTCCGAACGCATTAAAAAGCTTGAATACCCGATGCTTGCAGACCCGACTCATGCACTTTGCAGAGATTTCGACGTTCTGATTGAAGCAGACGGAATGGCTGAACGCGGCACCTTCGTGGTAAATCCAGAAGGCAAGATCGTGGCATATGAGGTCAATGCCGGAAATGTCGGAAGAAATGCAGAGGAGCTTTTTAGAAAGGTACAGGCTTTACAATTCGTTCATGAACACGGCGATGAGGTTTGCCCAGCCAAGTGGCAGCCCGGTGCGGAAACGCTCAAGCCCAGCCTTGACATTGTGGGGATGCTGTAATGCTGGATATAGATGAAAAAAAGCTTTATGATGTTGTAATCATCGGTGGCGGACCTGCCGGTCTGACAGCAGCCTTATATCTTGCACGAGCAAGGTACAGGGTTGTGGTCGTTGAAAAAGAAAAATTCGGCGGTCAGATTACAATCACGTCCGAGGTGGTCAACTATCCTGGTATCTTGCACACCGACGGCAATACCCTTACTAACACAATGCGCAAACAGGCTGAACGATTCGGAGCAGAATTCCTGCTTACAGAGGTAAGTTCACTGGATGTGACTGACGATATTAAGACAGTAAAAACCTCAAAGGGAAATCTGAAATGCTTTGGCATCCTGCTGGCAACGGGAGCGCATCCACGAATGATTGGCTTTAAGGGTGAGGCAGAATTTAGAGGACACGGTGTTGCGTATTGTGCGACTTGCGATGGTGAGTTTTTCACTGGGAAGCCGGTATTCGTAATTGGTGGCGGCTATACTGCTGCGGAAGAAAGTGTATTCCTCACAAAATATGCAAGTCATGTGACTGTTCTTGTCCGTGGAGATGATTTTACCTGTGCCGAGGCAGTTGCTCGTGAGACAAAGGAACACAAGGATATTACCATCCTCTACAATACCGAAGTGCTTGAAGTGACTGGAGAGGATTCATTAAAAACTATCACGTATAGAAACAACAAAACCGACGAGATCACGACCTATACGGCGGATACGAATGATACCTTCGGTATCTTTGTCTTTGCAGGATACGAACCCTCTACGGCACTTGTCAAGGACATTGCAGAGCTTGATTCACAAGGGTATATTATTACCGACAGGTCACAGAAAACAAATATCCCCGGTTTGTATGCTGCCGGTGATGTATGTGTAAAGCCGTTACGTCAGGTCGTTACTGCTGTTGGCGATGCGGCATTGGCTGCAACGGAACTTGAAAAGTACGCACAATCCATGCTGCGTAAAACCGGTCACATTCCGCAAAAGCCTGAAGCGACAAAAAGCGTATCTTCACAATCGAAAGTAGATACGAATACAGACAGTACGTTGTTTTCATCAGATATGATTCAGCAAATGCAGACTGTCTTTGCAAGAATGGAAAGACAGCTCTTGTTGAAGCTGTAGATAAAGACAGTTGAGATTTACATCAAACCGGAAGATAAGGCTGTTTACTATGTAATCAACTCTGACTTCTCTGATAAGATCGAGCTTTGAATAAATGGTGCTGTCAGTGCGTTGTTACAAGTAACAATGTTAAATGAATTACATATTCAAAACATTCTATTACTTGACAGCATCTGATCTACGCTATATAATTAATAGTGAATTAACGTACTCTTCAAAAATCCATTCTCCGAAATGGCTGCTTCGTTGTAGTAAAGTAAATCTGCGTTATGACTGAGATCACCCCTGATAGGAGGACTGATCATGATTAAATTTCTAAGGACTGGTCGTGCTTCGATTTATTTGATATTTGACAAAAAAGGTTTGGATTTGATGCTTGATGCTTTGAAAGGGCAAGAACAGAACAGGTCATTTCAGATTGAATTTGACAAATCAGTTTTGAATCATAAAAAGACAAAGATCGAATCAAGAAAAATGATCTTTGTATTAGATGATGAAATGGATGGCTCCGAATTATGTGACTTTGAGGAAACAATTATTTGGCGGCTTGATCCGGAAGACCTTGATGAGATTGAGTATCGTTTCAACGAGTGTAAAAAGGACGGCTTTTTTAGTCCTTCAGAATTTATAGATGTATATGTACCTAAAGGCCATGGGTTTGAACATATCTATTGTCAACTTGTTGATCAATCAGGTTTATGACATCTTCATTTGCAGAAAGTGGTATATTATTTATATGCCGCTTTCTCTTTAAAAAGAAATATGATAATAAAAAAAGAGAGGTGAAGTGTATGCATCTGCTGAGCGTTCTGCTTGAAACATATCTATGGCACGAAGAGGATTTCGGAAAAAGACGGATGATACAGTATCCGGAGCAGTGGGCTGCGGAAAACACTCAGGAACAGTACGATTTCCGAGCCGATTTGGGATATAAGCATAACAGTGCGATTTTTAAACGCATCGTTGCACAAGAGATCAGCGAAGAACTGCTGCTCCACACCGCAATGGACGAATACAAGCGTGGCTGCTTCGACTGCGCTGCGGAGTTTTTATTCTATAAGCCTTACATTATGGAAAAGCTCCGTTTTCCGTACACGATCGACTATTCCGACCGGACTGACGGATATTTTACAAAGGAACGGAATTTGCAGGGCGAGCCAGTTCTGTCCGGCGATGCGCTCGAAGAATTTATCCGCACTTTTTTTAAGGATTATCCACAGTTCCAATAGTATCCGAACATTCCAAACAGATTGCTGATAGACCTTCTATCGTCATATCCCAATCTGGAGGAAGGGAGAGAATAAGCGCCTGAAGTCCTTTGGCTTTAAGAGAAAGTCTTCTGTCCCTCATAAGCTCATTGGAAATAACAGTAAAGCCAGTATTAAATTCGACCTTACAGTATGCCATCAGCTGCCACCATCTCTTTTGAATTTTGAAAAATCACAAGAAATTTTCAAAATACTATTGACAAGTGGTTCGTTTTGTGCTTTGGGAAGACAGAAATTTTTTTCAAAATACCTCTTGACAAACTCTTTGTTTTGTGCATTGAACCCTTCTGGAGAAATTTCAGAAAAGGTATTGACAAGCATTGAGTTTTGTGATATGGGAGAGCTTCTGCATCTTGGTTTGTTTAACATGGACAAAACCATCCTTTC
>JAGADS010000237.1 GCA_017613485.1 Treponema sp. | reverse complement strand
CCTGGATCATCCAGTACATGATCCGCTATCTTAACTCACATTCCGCGATGATTTCTCTGCCCACAAGAAAAGACCAGATTCTCAGGAGGATTCAAAAGGCACGGCAGGAACTTTTCTTTATGAACGGAAAAATGCCGGATGAAAAACAGATTGCATCCCACATAGGACTTTCACATGCTCTTGTCCACAACTGCCTGAAATACGAATTTACAGTAGCTTCTCTTGACTCACTAGTTTCTGACGATGAGAATGCGCTTTCTCTGGGAGACATTATCTCCGACACGACATACTCACCGGAGAACCAGTACCTCGACAAGGAAGAAAAGAATGACATCCGCACGCTCATAAACAGCCTTCCTCTCAACGAGCGCAAGGTAATCTGGTACCGCTACAACTTTGAATGCGATCAGAAAACAAAGACATTAAGGGAAGTATCAAGCCTTATGGGAGTAAGTCCAGAGGCAGTAAGGCAGGCAGAGCTCCGTGCCATCCGCAGAATGAAGAACGCCCACGTCACAGCCTAGACCTTACGATTGAGGCATTATAATCTGGAAGGAACCGTAACCGTATACCCCGCCTGAACAAGGTAGGGATAAATGTCACTCAAAAGCTGCGGCAGGACATTCACGGATTTATCAACATGCCCGATCATCACCGCATATCCGTTTTTATTGGCAGTCTCAAGCCCCTTGTAAATCATCTCAAGCATGGATGAACGGCTTATCTCATTGTCCAGGAACGGAGCATAGCGGGCAAGATACACAGTATCATGCTCCATTGCAACCTGTGGAACTGAACTTGAGGAAGTTGTTCGTGAATCAAGAAAATAAATTCCCCTTTCAACTGCAACCTCAAAAACTGCATTCATCTTTATGAAATTCTCTGTAATCAAAGAGCCCTCGTGGTTATTGATGCCCTTTACACCGCCGCCAAGGGAGTCAAGGTTTTCCTTTACAGTCTGTGCAATCTCAAAAGTACTCATGTCCGGAAGAATTGCACCCGGTCCCGGATTCGGTGTAGTTCCGCTTGTATAGTCGTGTGCCTGCATCGGCTGATGAAGAATAAGCTCTTTTCCACTTGACCTGACTGCCTGTGCACATTCAGATGATTGTGCAAGTTTCGGAAGAACCGCTATCGTTATCGGAAACGGAAGTGATGTATAGCGTTTTAGATTGCCAAGATTTGCACCTGCATCATCGATTACAAAGCATATTCTAGTTCCGGGTTTTGCCTGAGGAACGTCAAACAGTTTCTTGGGTATTTCCTGAATCTGCGGCTGTTGATTGACAGTAACCGATGCGATTTTTTCCTGCTGTTGAATCACGTTTTTCTGTGAACTCTGTGTCTGCAGTTTTTGTCCGCTCTGCTCTTTCTTTTCTGTCTTGGACTGATTTTTTTCCTGAGATTCCTGAACGGGCTTTTTCTGCTCGGATTGTGAAACCTGTGTTTCCTTTGGCGGTATGATTACGATTTCCTGTTTTGGCTCATCTTTCGTTTCTGTTTTTTTATCGGGCTGCCTTGTCTCATCTTGTTTTACCCCGTTGTCTGTCTTGATTCCTTTTGCCCATGTTGACTCTGCCTGTTTTGTCTTTGGCGGATCATCACTTTTTAATGGAACATCCTTGATTTCCTCTTCCGAAACGGGCTGTCCTGCCGGGGCCTTTTTCCATGCAGTCTGTGACATTTCCGAAGAGGATGCCCTGGACAGAAGAAATGTAACGCCAAGGATAAGAATGCATACCGCTATTATTGAGCTTGCCATTATTACGACTGATTTTGTCTTGAGCTGTACCTTAGGCTTTTTTTTTCGTACAGTGCGTTTTGCAGGAGTTTTTTTTGCAGTTGTCCCAGTCCGTTTCCTTGTAGTACCCATCATCAATATTATAGGAAAAATGTTGGTTTATTTCAAGTTGAGGGTGGAGGTGTTTTTTTGGGGTGGGATCACACGGATTCGGAATTACTACGTAATTCCTTTAAATTTTTTATCGGTTTGGTGTATTGCTATTACCTTATTTGAATTTCTTGCTTAAGTATTGGACAATAATTGTATCTAGAATCCGAAAAAATAATTGATCACTAAAAAATCCTTACATCCTCCCCAAAAGGATTTTGCGTTAGCAAAATCGAATACGTCACTTCGTACCGTTTCTGTATGGAAATTTATTTGAAATAGTCGCAATAGCGACTTGCGAATCCGCGTGACAATTATAAACGCATTCTTCTACCAGTCAGACTACCCGAAAGTAAAAAAGTATCACTTTTTTTTCAAAATTCTTCTCAAATTTTTGTTAAAAACGACATGTCTGATACTATATATATAGTAGTGGGAGAATAAAAACTCAAAAGTGAGGTATTTATGACAAACAGTTTAAACAATTCAGAGACTAAGATGCGGTATCAGATCATCATTGACGAGGAAGTAAGGGAACAGGCTGCCCATGCCGTCGCACAGAAAAGACTGCTTAACTTAAAAAATGACGTAGTGTTCAAGTCCTTCTTCTCAAAAGATTGCGTTGAGTCAGACTATTAAATCAATTCATAATTCGTAATGCATAATTCATAATTTTTTTTACTACGCAACTATTTTATTTATCCACTGAAAACATCGTTACAAAGAATAAATAAAATGGAGTTTTTACGGTTTTTTGCCAGCAAAAAATGCGAGCCTTCGCGAGCAAGAAAAAACTCCAAGAGCAAGCGATAGCTTGCGACAGGAGAATATGAACATGGCAGAGACACTACTAAACAGCATGAGCCGCGACCAGCAGGAATGGGAGAACCAGATAGGCTACGAGCGCTTTGTCCGCGACTGCATCTCACGCGAAAACAATGCATACAGGAAAGGAGAGAAGGAGGGTATACAACAGGGCATTTCCCAGAAAGCCATAGAAGCCGCGGGAAATTTTTTAAAAGAAGGTATAGCCCCGGAAATAGTTGCACGCTGTACAGGTCTTCCTCTTGAACAGGTCCTGCAGATAAAGGAAAACCTTTCAGTCAATGCTTAATGTCACAAGCTTTTGCTTGCTAAAAAGTTAATGGCGAGGGGGTACGGTTTCTTTAATCGCCACACGGATTCTAACAAATGATTGATTAAACCCGTGTGACTTTATTTATGATGGTAAAAGAATGATTACTTCAACAATCCCATCAATGCACTACCGATGCTGGAGGCGGCAGATGTTTCTGTCTTCTTCTTTTTCTTTCCAGTTGTAGTGGTTGACGAGGAGGATGAGCTTCCACCCAGGAGGCCCCCAAAAAGGCTTCCTACGTCGATGTTGGAGACAAGACCTCCCAAAAGGCTTGTAAGCGCGCTTCCTGATGCACCGTCCGTCTGTTTTCCAAGAAGGTTCATGAAAAGCGGTGCGGCGGCGGAAAGGATTGATGATGCGGAATCTTTTGTTACTCCTGCAGCCTTTGCAATCTGTGTGGTAGTCGTGCTTTCCTTTTTACCCAAAAGGTGGGAAATAATCTTTGCTCCATCGGCCATATCGATGGACGAAGTCTTTGCACTTGCGTGATCGGCCAGAGCCTGTGTAAATCCCGCGGCAGTTGAGCCTGTAGCCTGACCCGAAGCACTCTGAAGTAAAACTGGAAGAGCCTGACCAAGTACATTCTTTACATCGGCAGAACTTGCACCAGAAGCGGTACCGATTTTCTTGACGTTTGATGCGCTGACCAAACCCGATAACAGTGTTGATGCGTCCATAAAAAAAATCCCCCTTTATGGAAAAAAAACTTTATGCGATGAACATGATCCAGGAATTATCCTGTCAGAACCGTGTTCCCGTCATTAATTCAATTATAAGCCATTGAACGGCTGTTTAATCTTCATCTCTCTTTTCATGCGGTACATGAGAGAATCCGCCTTGTTCTGTGCCTCATAAAAATCATTCTTGTTGTGCGGAACAAAGAACGAATATCCGTATGCCGCTGAAAATGAAATCTCGGTTTCCTTCTGTTTTTCAATCAATTCCTCAAAATCATGCAGCATTCCTTTTATCCAATCTTCTGTCTCATTCTTGCAGATAAAGATGAATTCATCTCCTCCTATCCTGTAGATTGAACCTTTTTTCTGAGAAGCCTTCTGCAGGCAATCGCAGAAACTCTTTATCATTGCATCTCCCTGCAGGTGTCCGAAAGTATCGTTCATGTACTTGAGGTTGTTCATGTCAAAAAGAACAAGGCAGTAACGATCTCCATAGCCCTCGTCCTTGAATTCCTCCGTAAAGGTATACCATGCCGAATGACTTCCAACACCCGTACTTGGATCCATAAATGCAAGCTTCTGGTAAAGATCCGTTTTTTTAATCGAGGCATTGCGTTCAACTGTACGCTGGAAAACAAGAAACATCAAAGACAGGAACATGAACACAAGCCCCATACTCAGCACGGAATCCGTAAACTCAGGTGTTGATGTCGTAATGAGCATGACCAGAAAAATCATGAGTGAAAAGGTCACCGAGCAGTTAAAGATTATCTTCATCCGCCTGGAGGAGAACTGAAGCCTGTGATTAACCAGAATGGCCCCGTAAATAATGCACACAAAGAAAAGAACATGGGTCACAGTCACGGAGGAAGAAAGCTGAACGATTCCCACTAGCTGCAGCAGGACCTGAACTACAACCGTTCCCATGACAATGAAAAACAGGACATTTGTATAAAGCCTGTACTGATCCGTCGTTATGCTGCGGATAAAATTGAAAATCGCAATCAGGACGGCAAGCTGCACAAGATACTCAAAGACCCAGTGAACGGCTATGTTTCCCACGAAAAGCTGTGTTATCCTGGATTCCTCAACCTGCCATGCCCCCAGTGCAAGACATAAAAGGGCAAGATTCAGCAGGGCCTTGTCTATCCTCTCACGACTGTTGAACATCAGGAGCATGAATAACAGGAATAATCCCATCAGGATGAGTAAGCCTCCCAGAAACAGTTTTCCAAAACGCTCTTTGAAAATCATCATTGAAAGAGAAAGCCTGTCTCCTGAGATTACCTCCTTGAATTCACCGTTGTGACTGCTGCTATTAGATTTGACCTTATATTTCAATGTACCGTATGATCCCTTTGGAACGCGTACAAAATGATGGATTGAACGGTAGGATGAAAGCCAGGAAGGACGCGGAAGAGAACTGTATGAGTAAATCTCCTCGTCATCGATAAGAATAGAAAGGTCCTGATGATGCGTATAAAAATCAAGATAAAGATCCTGTTCAAGCGGATAGGCAAAGTCGTGGAAAATCATCTGCTCTTCGGGAGAGTCAGGAATTTTAAAGGGAAGAGACTCTATATCAACTCTGCTTCCCGAATCATCAAGATAGTACCAGCCGTCATTGTAGTTTGATGAATAATCACTTACGAGGCGAACATTCTTGGTAGTAAACGAATTGAAAACAACATATAGCGCCAAAAACAGAATAAAAGCCACGATGGCAAGAGAAGTAACATTCTGTATCCGATAAAACCGCCGGTCTTCCATATATATTTTTATTCTAGCACTATTTTATCGTTTTCACAAGAATTTTTTTTAAGATTTTGGAGATTTATTTTCTAAACTGTAGCTGAAAATTTAAAGCTGAAAGCCTGAAGCCAGAGGATCTATTCCTTTAGATTTTCCGGGCTCAGGCCGTAGTTTTCGTTGTGATTATTGCATCCGCCCAAAGGCTCCACATGAATCTGAACATCGTAAACCTCGGGAATGGCAGTCCTTATCGCCTGCTCCACCTTCTCCGTAAGCTCATGGGCATTTTTTACTGTCATTTCGGGATCAACCTCAAAATCCAGGTCAATGTCATAGAACGAGGCCATCTTGCGTATCCTTGCCTTATGAGGATTAACAGCGCCGGGAACAGATAGTGTTGCGTCAAACACTTTTTTATAAAGAGAGCTGTCAGTATTTCCGTCTATGAGCTCCTGTGTGACCTCCCAGAAAAGCACAATGCCGTTTTTAACGACCCACAGGCCCACAAGAACTGCGACAATAGGATCAAGAACCGGACACTTGAATACATAGGACAGGAAAAGACCGACCAGAACGCTTGCAGAAAGAAGGATATCGCTCTTCATGTTCAAGGCATTTGCCCTGAGTATGTCACTGCCGGAAACCTTTGCATAGTGGAACTGTGACAGGCAGAGGAGTATTTTCCCGGTAATGGAGATTCCGGCTGCAATCAATGCAAGATATGAGACATCCTGGCTTATGCTTCCAGACACAATGCTTTTAATTGAATTCATGCATACCTGGGATCCAGCATAGACAATCACGAAAGAAAGAATCATAGTGGCGACAGTCTCCGAGCGTGAATGTCCCCATGGATGCTCCTTGTCCTCAGGCCGCATGATGATGAAGCTTATTATTAGCGTTACGATTGAAGTGAGCACATCGGTGGCAGTATCGGTGGCATCTCCCATGAGTGCAAGGGAAGAAGAAAGATATGCCATTATTCCTTTGGTTACGGCAAGAACAAGGTTTCCCACCAGGGAAATGACCCCTGCAATCTTAATATATCCGGCTTTATTCATTTTGTGG
The DNA here is from genome assembly GCA_017613485.1 of Treponema sp. The sequence continues at coordinate 10,272 of JAGADS010000237.1, read as the reverse complement.
TAAATCCTAATTGAAGTGCAACCCTCTGGGCAGCGGCAAGGAGTCCATGCTTCTGTACAGGTGGAGGAAGGCAGATGACCGTTGTTATGACCTCATTTACAGGCTCACCCTGACTCACGGAATCTTCCAGATAAACCGGCAGTTCAAGTATCTGAGGCGTAATAAAACTTCCATACTCCAAAAGAGTGTCATCTTTAAATCTCATCAAATTCAATATCGACAAATTGGATTGTTGACCACAGAGAAAAAAAACGCTAAAATCAAGTATCTTAAATGCAGGGGAAATAAGAATAATGCCGTATTCTGAACCAACCAATCTGTGTGTGGTAGCCTGTCCCGGTGGTGAGTCATTCGCAAACGAAGTGATTACCCATCTGCGCCACATGTACAAGCACCGCTTTTCACTCAAGAGCGATGTCATCTCCAAGCGCTACAATCTTGAGAAAGATGCCCTCGTGCAGAAAATCAACCTTGACAATGACCTGAGGACAAGCGACCTGTGCATCCGCGGAATGACCGACAAATACAGGGCACCGCAGTTCAAGGCAAACGCAAGGTTCACCTATTTTGCCAACGGTGAGTTCAAGTGCGAGCTGAATGAATGCATACGCGGAAAGGACGTGTTCATTTTTCAGGATGTGGAGAATCACGAGCCTATTTCCCTTAACGACGGAAAAAACAAGCTGAGCTTCAGCGTAAACGATCACATAATGTGTCTTCTTGTTGCCATTGATGCAGTGCGTCAGGCAGGAGCAAAGGAGATTACACTTGTCCTCCCGGTATATCCCTACAGCAGGCAGCACAAGAGAAAGGGACGCGAAGGATTGACTGCAGCCCTACTTGGACACATTTTCGAGAGCATGGAAGTCCGCCGGATCATCACGCTGGACCTTCACTCACGCGAGATTGCAAACGCATTCAGCCATACACACTGCGAGAACCTTCATGCCTCATATCAGATAATCAGGGAGCTTTCACGCATAGTTGACTTCTCAAAGGAGGACTTTGTAGTTGTAAGTCCTGACACAGGTGCAATTGACCGCAATAAATTCTATGCCACGGGTCTTAAAAAACCTCTTGCCATGATTTACAAGGAAAGGGACTATTCAATCGTCACACAGGATGCAAAGAACACGAACATCAAGAGCATCAAGCTTCTCGGTGACGTAAAGGGAAAGGTTGCATTCCTTGCCGATGACATGCTCGGTACAGGTGGAACACTCCTAAAGGCAATGAGTTTCCTGCATGATCAGGGAGCAACAAAGGTCATAGCCGCAATAAGCCTCCCCTTCTTTACCGGAAATGCCATAGAGCTTTTTGACGAGGCATACGAGAAAGGACTCTTCTACAGGATAATCGGAACCAATGCCGTTTACCACGAGGAACTGTGCAAGAGGGAATGGTACATCAGCACGAATGTCTCAGGTCTCTTTGCCAACGTAATCACAAGGCTTCACCACGAGCAGTCATTGAGCGACCTTCTGGATAACCGCACGATAATCGACAAGATGATAAAGGCAAGCAAGCCATCGGAAACCAAGGACGAGCATCTTGCAGATCCAATGGGCCAGAACCAGAACAACTGCGACCCGATAGCATAAAAGACATGGCCTGTGCTCTTTGTGCCGACATCGGAACTTCTTCTCTAAAGGCAGCCGTAATCGACCAGAACGGAAAAGTCCTAGCATACAGCCGTCAGAGATTCAACAAGGCAGAACCTCACTCAATCGCAAGGGAATGGCTTCCTGCATTAAAAAATGCACTTGACGAAATCTTTACGGGAGAATGTGAGTCACTTACGGTAGACGCGGTATGCATAAGCGGGAACGGTCCGACGCTTACAGATAAAGACGGAAACACACTCCTTTGGAACCATGAGATTCCGGCATTGAAAGAAGATACACCCGAATCTGCAGGGCATTCTCTCTTTATTCCACGGCTGATTGGATATAAAAAACTTTTCGGGGCAAAATGGAATGACTCAGACCTTATTTTCTCGGGACCTGAATTTCTTATTTACAGCCTGACAGGAAATGCAGTTACGATTCTGCCTGAGGAACGCTACACCCAGGCATACTGGACAGAGGTCACACTTAAGGAAGCAGGATTCACACAGGAAGACATCTCAAAAATTCCAACGTTTGCAAAGCCATCGTCTTTAGCCGGTAAACTGAACGCAACAAGCGAAGGCTATCTGGGTCATAGCAAAAACAACGTCATGCAGGGACTCCCTGTTTACTGCGGGGCACCGGATTTCATAGCGGCACTCGTGGGAAGCAATACTTTAAAACCGGGCTTACTCTGTGACAGGGCAGGAAGCAGCGAGGGACTTAACCTCTGCACAAGCTCACCTCTGAATGCACCGGGCGTCAGGACACTTCCTTCTGTTATTCCGGGCCTGTGGAACGCAAGCATTTTAATTCCAGACAGCGGCACAAGGTTTTCGGCATATAAAAAACGCTTCGAGAAAGAGGCAGGATTTTCCGTAAGCTACAGTGAGCTGGTAGATGCCGCAATTTCAAGTGACGGAAGCGAGGCCATACTGGATCAGGGGAAATACCTGATGCTTCAGATTGCAATGGAAGTACGCGACGGCATAAACAGACTGCTGGAGCTTGCACGGAATTCTGGAGAAAACATTCCATCATCGTTTACACTCACAGGCGGTCAGGCAGAGAGTGACGGCTTTACACAGATGAAAAGCTCAGTTACAGGAATGGAGATAAAGGTCTCGCAATGCAATGACTCGGAGCTTCTTGGGGATGCTGTTTTTGCTTTCTGCGGAATGGGAATCTACAGTGACATTCAGACTGCGGCGGAGAAAATTCATCATGCAACAAGGATTTTTGCACCTGGTGGAGATATAGGGTGATTATTTTGCGGCCTGATCGTTCAGCTGCTTTTCAAGGTTCTTTTCAAGCACAAAGCGGATGAAAAAGTCCTCAAGTGTTTTTGTAGGTCCCGGAAGATGCAGCCTCTGTCTGGCACGGGCATTGTCACGGCGGACTGTATAAAGAAGATAGAAATCGCGGTAGTCAAGGCTTACGTCTGTCTTTACGCGCTCTCCAAGATATGCGGCCACCTCATCACGACCGATAGCCTTTACACCCTGTTCCCTCAATATTGCCCTAAGACGCTGAATCTGCTCGTATGAAAGGCCAAAGAGGAATTCCTCCATTGCCTGAGAAACCTCGTTGTCACCCAGACGCTGCTTTATGAACTGAGACCACTGTGCATCCATCTGAATGCTTACAAGAAGAAGCTCGCTTGTTCCCATCATCGTTCCGAATGCAGGAGCCAGGGTACGCCTTGCTGACCATACAGACTGCAGGACCGGTGCAATGTCAGAGATATTCTGATCCGAGCGGTGTTCCCAAAGAATAATCAGTGAGTTTGCAAGCTGTCTCCTTAAATCCATGGAAAGGGTCTTGTCCTTCATCAGGTTAAGGTAAACGTCCTCTGCCATAAGGGTGAACATCATGCTCACAGTCTCGTCGGAATAACGCTTTATTGCCGCATCATCCATCGGCGTATAATTCTTTGCGAGCTTGGACATTGAGTAGAAAGTATGTATTTTTGTAACAAGGAAACCCTTGCCCAGAATGGCCTTTGACGGCATGTGAAGAAGCGTATCACCGTCTTCCTGATACGATATGATGCTTTCAACAAGTGCTTCAGGCGTGCGCACGGAATTATTCAGGTTTGTACGCTGAAGAAGAGACGGGAAATGTGCTATGGCGGTGGCAAGCTCCTTCAGGTCAGAGAGCCTGTCATCAAGTATCTCAAGACGCTCTGGGGCATTGTCGATGAGTGACTTGCGGAGTTCAGTTACAAGCTGCTCCTGATACGGTGTAAGGACAGTAATGCCTGTATTCTGCAAAGCAATATCATTCTCAAGCTTTTCCTTGTCGAAAAAAAATTCTATGCTTACTGGAGTAAAATCAATTTTTTTTGCGGAATCCACAACGCCTGTATCTGAGGGAAGCATGCCTGTATTATACCACACCCATCTATATAATCAAGTCTTAAAAATACGTCGAGGGGCTGACTAAAAAGTTCATAAACCGTCATTATCGGGCTTGCTTGAAGCTACGCTGCAAATTGACCCGATAATCTATTTTATTACATTATAAGTATTTATAGATTGCCGTGTTAAACACGGCAATGACAATTGATACTTATTGGACATCCCCTTCGCCGTTTTTTGTTTTAAACAACCCTTATATTGCTTAGACCAAAGCCTTCATGCTTGTCATGTATGCACGGAGCTTTTTACCTACAGCTTCGATAGGATGCTTACGGATTGCCTCGTTAACCTGAACAAGCTCTTTGTTGGAAACAGCAGTTGTCTTAAGATCCATGCCCTTTCCGATGTCCGCAGTGGTCACGTTGTTCTTCATGAAATCACCAAGAAGAGGTACACAAGAACGTGCAAAGAGATAGCAGCCGTATTCAGCTGTGTCAGAGATAACCTTGTTCATCTCGTACAGGCGGCGGCGGTCAATCAGGTTTGCAATCAGCGGAACCTCGTGGAGAGACTCGTAATATGCTGACTCAGGCTTGATTCCTGCGCTTACCATTGTCTCAAATGCAAGCTCACATCCTGCCTTTACAAATGCAACCATGAGGATTCCCTTGTCAAAGTAATCCTGCTCTGTTATTTCCTCGTCGCTTTCCTTTTCTGTCTCAAACGGAATCTTGGCATAGCTTTCACGCCAGTCAAGGAGGTTCTTGTCTCCGTTGGCCCAGTCCTTCATCATTGTTGAAGAGAATTCACCGCTGATGATGTCGTCCATGTGCTTCTGGAAAAGAGGAGTCATGATTTCCTTAAGCTGAAGTGAGAGCTCGTTTGCGCGGATTTTTGCAGGATTGGAGAGGCGGTCCATCATGTTTGTGATTCCACCCCACTTCAATGCCTCGCTGACCACGTTCCAGCCGTGCATCAAAAGCTTTACAGCATAGCCCGGTGCAATACCCTCTGAAACCATCTTGTCGTAGCAGAGGATTGTTCCAGTCTGAAGAAGACCGCAGAGGATTGTCTGCTCACCCATAAGGTCAGACTTTACCTCGGCAATGAAAGAGGACTCAAGGACACCGGCAGTCTCACCGCGCTCAGCACATGCAAGAGCCTTAGCAAGAGCCATACCGCGTCCCTCAGGATCATGAGCCGGATGAACTGCAATAAGCTCAGGAACACCGAATCCACGCACATACTCGTTGCGAACCTCAGTTCCCGGTCCCTTTGGTGCCATGAGGAATACAGTGATGTCATCGCGGATTTCCTCGCCTTCCTCTATCATGTTGAAGCCGTGGCTGTACCAGAGGGCTGATCCCTTCTTCATGTATTTCATCAGGTTCTTGACAACCTCATGGTGCTGCTTGTCCGGGGTCAGGTTACCTACCACATCAGCAGTCGGCAAAAGCTCCTCATAAGTACCGACCTTGAATCCGTTGTCGGTGGCGTTCTTCCATGACTGTCTCTTTGACTCAATGGCTTCCTTGCGCAGGCAGTATGAAACGTCCATGCCTGAATCGCGCAGGTTAAGTCCCTGGTTCAAGCCCTGTGCTCCACAACCAACAATGACGATTTTCTTTCCCTGAAGGGCTTTTGTTCCGTCCTTGAATTCATCACGTGCCATCTGACGGCAGTGTCCCAGTTCCTGACGTGCAACACGCCAAGGAATAGCATTAAAATAGTTCTGACCCATTTTATTTTCTCCTGTTTATTATGATCATAATAATCTGTAGAATATTGCCACATTGTAGCATAACAGGGAATTTAGTTCAATGGCGAGGGAGTACGGTTGCTTTTATTGTCACGCGGATTCGAAACGCCTAACGTCGTTTCTTTAAAGTAATAATATTCCTTATTAAACTTCTTTGTAAAGAATATAAATGCTGGAGTTTTTGCGTTTTTTTGCGTGCAAAAAATGCGAGCTTTCGCGAGCAAGAAAAAACTCCAAGAACAAGCGTAAGCTTGTGACGTGGAGTGCAGATGTCATAAACATTAACCCTAAATGTGATACACCCCTTCAAAAAAAATGCAATGCGTTGTATGATTATATCAGATATGTCTACAGGATAGAAGGAAACAGGAAGTCCGGCATGGAAAAGAAGGAAGCTGTAGAGGAAGCTGTGGACTGGGCGATAAAAGAGAATCTGCTGAATGGTTTTTTCAAGAGGCAGAAAGCGGAGGTAATTGGTATGAGCTTGACGGAGTTTGACGAAGAGGAATTTAAGAAAGTGTGTTACGAAGATGGAATTATTGACGGTAAAACACAAAAAGCCCTGGAAGCCGCGGGAAACCTTCTGAAGCTTAATTTGCTGTCATACGAACAGATAGCGCAGGCACAGGGGCTTCCCCTAGAGAAAGTGCAGGAAATTGCGGAAAAAATACAGGTAAATCAGGATCAAAAGATATGACAATTTTAGGTATAGAAAGCTCATGCGATGAGACTGCATGTGCAATTGTTCAGGATGGAAAGAAAATATTGAGCAACGTGGTGGCGACACAGATTCCGTTCCACCAGATTTACAAGGGAGTTGTCCCAGAAATCGCAAGCCGAAAGCATGCCGAATGGATTCTTCCGGTGGTAAGGCAGGCCGTAAATGAATCGGGTCTTTCACTTGAAGAGGTAGACGCAATTGCAGCCACAAACCGCCCCGGACTGATGGGCTCGCTTCTTGTAGGGCTTTCCTTTGGCAAGACACTTGCATGGTCGCTAGGGAAACCCTTCTATGCAGTAAACCACATGCTGGGCCACATGTACGCCTCACATCTTGTAAATGACATAGAATATCCTTATCTGGGCCTTCTTGTAAGCGGAGGTCATTCCATCATTGCAAAAGTGAATGACTTTGATGACCTTGAGATTCTGGGCACGACAATTGATGACAGCGTGGGAGAGGCCTTTGACAAAGTGGCGAAATACTATGACCTGGGCTACCCCGGAGGAGTCATAATCGACAGGCTTTCGCAAAAAGGAGATCCAAAGGCGTTTTCATTCCCCATTCCAAAAATGGAAAAAGGCGACCACAGATACGACGTTTCATTCAGCGGCCTAAAGACAGCCGTCATTCATCAGGCAAAATCATTCCTCAATCCGGGATACGATGATACAGTGGAGAACCTTGCGGCATCGTTTCAGGAGACAGCATGCAGAACCCTAGTAAGCCGTCTTGTCCGTGCAATTGAGGATACAGGCCTTACGACAGTTGTTGCAGGAGGCGGTGTTGCGGCAAACTCAAGGCTAAGGGCAATGCTCGCTGAGCACGAGGAACTGAACTGCATCTTCCCTCCCCTTTCATTATGCGGCGACAACGGTGCGATGATAGCGGGCGTTGCATACCATTTCCTCAAACGCGGCGAAACCAGTCCTCTGAACACCACAGCCTGTGCCAGAATCCCCCAGTTCAAGCGGGGCCTGGCAAATCTTGAGGCATTCGGAAGAAGGTGAAAGGGGAAAAACAGTTAAACGGGCGTTCCCCTCTCTTCGTTCGGGTCGGGCTATCCGCGGTTTCATTCGCTACGCGAACGGCTCATCGCCGCCGCTACTATCCCTAACGCGAAGAAAGGCTTATTATATATATAAAACACACGTATTTATGAGAGTTTTCCAAGTTGAAAAGATTTTTATCCTTAGCTATTTTTTTATACTTGAAACAGAAAGCCTGTGTATGATAGATTTTGCGATTTTTAAATCATCTGAAGACAGATGGCGAATATCATGTATTAATTGATTTGTTTCCTTATCCAGTTTTTCTGATTTATATTCCAAACCTGTAACCAGTTTTTCCACACTTACTCCAAGTACCCCTGCGATTTTTACAGCATCTTCTGCATTTGGTAACCTATCCTTTGTTATCCAAGATTGCAAAGTATTATAACTTATTTTTGTGAATGAGGCTAATTCCTTTTGTGACATCAATTTATAATCTAATTCTTCCTTTACATTATTCCAAAATCCTAGCATAGTCCCATGATAATGCAAATGGACTTTCACTATTGATTTTTCATTCCATTTGGATTTATAATAACACTAAACAATCCATTTGGATTATTTTATTATGAGAGAAAGCCAAACGCATAACAACACTTTTTTTCCCTTTTCAGAAGAAATCCTAAGAAATCTTCTCTTCGATTACACTACAGGTAAAAATATCCTATGGGCTACAGACGATTATGCTCCTATCGATTCAAAATCCCAGATTCTGCTTTCCCAAATTACAGGAAATCATTCTGACAGAATAAAACCTCGAATCCAAAAACAAAAAGAAGAACAACAGATTCGTACCCGCAATAAAGCAGAAGTCTTTACCCCAAGCTGGATTTGCAATGCACAGAACAATCTTATTGATGAAGCCTGGTTTGGAAGAAAAGATGTATTCAATGCAACGGAAGAAAATTCAGCCGGTAAAAAATGGATTTCAACAAAAGAAAAAATTCAATTTGAAACAGACATTGAAAGCCATAAAACCTGGCAAGACTATGTAAAACTTACACGTTTAGAAATAACCTGCGGCGAAGCTCCGTATCTAGTAAGCCGTTACGACACTGTAACTGGCAAAAGCATAAAACTCTTTGACCGTATTGGACTTCTCGACCGGAAAATGCGGGTAATCTGTGAAAACGCTGCAAACGAAGCAGAATACTTTCTGTGGACTACAGTTGCTTTTCAAAACATTTATGGCTTTGAACTGCAGGGCGATAATCTTCTTTTGGCACGAGCAAATCTTCTACTTTCTTTTAATGAATACACAAAACATTTTCTAAAACGAAATCCAACAGAAGAAGAACAAAAGAAAATTGCAGAAATTATCAGCTGGAACTTGTGGCAGATGGACGGTCTCACTTTTTCCACACCTTTTTCATCTGGAGACAATAGCGAACAGGGCTTTTTATTTGAAGAACTTAACACGGTTGAAAACTTCCCCTGCAAAATCATGGACTGGAAAGAAAACAAGATCATTCTATATAAATCACTTTTGAAGAAGAGAGGTGCGTAATGACAGATTCAGCAGAAAAGACTTTCAAAAATACATTTTCCTACAAACTCATTTATGTTTTTGCAATTCCTGATGATGCACATGCAGGAAGTGTCAAAGTCGGCGATACAAAACTCGACACGGATTTAACACAAGACCGTTTACAGCCAAACTGCAAAGAATTGAATCAGGCAGCTCTTGAAAGAATTAAGACTTATACAAAAACTGCAGCCGTTAGCGTTACTCTTCTTCACACAGAACTTGCAATCCGCACTATTCAAAAGAAAAACGGCAGCTGGAATACGGAAAGTTTCCGTGATTATGACGTACACCGTGTTCTTATAAACTCTGGAATCAAGAAAAAGACTTTTGGAGATAAAAAACTCGGAAACGAATGGTTCTGCTGTGATGATGTTACTGCAATTAAGGCAATAACCGCTGTAAAGCATGGAGATTCTGCAATCGACACGCTCATTCCGATGAACAAGTTCATTCCTATAAATTTCCGTCCAGAGCAAAATGAAGCGATTGAAAAAACTGTAAAGCAGTTTAAGAAATCTCCGCGAATGCTTTGGAATGCAAAAATGCGTTTTGGTAAAACACTTTCTGCACTTGAAGTTGTGCATCGCATGAATTTTGAACGGACGGTTTTAATCACACATCGCCCAGTTGTTGATGATGGCTGGCATGAAGATTTTGGAAAGATTTTTACAAAAGAGGATAAATACCGTTACGGTTCTAAGAAGTCTGGAATTGAAATCAGTGACCTTGAGAAGACATTCAAAAAGGACAAAAAACATTATATCTATTTTGCTTCGATTCAGGACTTACGCGGTTCAAAAATCGTTGGCGGAAAGTTCGCCAAGAATGATGATGTGTTTAACATCGACTGGGACTGTGTAATCATCGATGAAGCCCACGAAGGAACAACGACAGATCTCGGCGACAAGGTAAAAAGTATTCTGTTTAAGCCGGAAAAAGGAACGAAGCTGCTTGAGCTTTCAGGCACCCCTTTCAACATTCTTTCAAATTACGAAGATGACGATGACAGCGTTTTCACTTGGGATTATGTCATGGAGCAACGGGCAAAGCAGGAATGGGAAGAAACACACTTTGGAGATTCAAACCCATATTCAGATTTGCCAGAAATGCGGATGTACACTTATGACTTGGGAAAACTCATAAAAGGTGATTTTGTTGATGTTGGCGATAAGGCGTTTAACTTTGCTGAGTTCTTCCATACTGACGAAACAGGCTCGTTTGTTCACGAAAAAAATGTAAAGGACT
>JAGADS010000236.1 GCA_017613485.1 Treponema sp. | reverse complement strand
TACCACACGGCGTGCAATCAAATCCATCTCGCTCTTTGAACGGCTGAAATTCAGATACTTGCATCCGAACATGATCGGCGGACATGCAGGGCGCACATGAACTTCCTTTGCTCCTGACTGATACAGGAAATCCGTTGTCTCACGTAACTGGGTTCCGCGGACGATTGAATCATCAATCAAAAGAATGCTTCTGTCTTTGATGAGTGACTGAACCGGAATAAGCTTCATGTGGGCGATGAGGTTTCTCTGGTCCTGGCTTGTGGGCATGAATGAGCGTGGCCATGTCGGAGTGTACTTGATGAACGGCCTTGTAAACGGAATGCCTGCCTCGTTTGCATAACCGATGGCGTGTGCTGTACCTGAATCTGGAACACCGGCGGCACAGTCCGGCTTTATGTTGTCGTCTTTGTCTCTCTTGGCAAGGAATTTTCCGCAGTTGTACCTCATTGCCTCAACATTTACGCCCTCGTAGCAGCTTGTGGGGTAGCCGTAGTAAATCCATAGGAAAGTGCAGATTTTCATTTCTTTTTGCGGCTGCTGAAGAACCTTGTATGAATCTGCCGTGACAAATACAATTTCTGCAGGTCCCAGCTCATGCTCGTCTTTATATCCAAGGTTGATGTATGCAAAGCTTTCAAATGAAAGGCACATGGCACCGTCTTTTTTTCCTATTTGAAGTGGTGTGCGTCCAAGCTTGTCTCTGGCACCGTAAATGCCCTCCGGGGTTGCAACAAGAAGCGTGATAGAACCCTTTACTTTCTGCTGAACATACTGGATGCCCTCAAGGATTGTCTTCTGGGTGTTTATCATGGCAAGAATCAGTTCCGTCTGATTGATCTCGCCACCGGACATTTCCAGGAATGCACTACCCTTTTCCAAAAGCTCGTTTACGATTTCCTCTTTGTTTGAGACAAGACCTACTGTTGTAAGCGCAAAGCGTCCAAGATGTGAGCGTGCCAAAAGGGGCTGCGGCTCATAGTCGGAGATACAGCCTATGCCTATCGAACCGTGCATGTCGCCAATGTCATTCTCAAATTTCGTCCTGAACGGAGAATTCTGAATATTGTGGATTACCCTCTGAAACTGGTTGTTCTGAAAAACAGCAAGACCGCCCCTGCGAGTTCCAAGATGTGAATGATAGTCAACGCCAAAAAATAAATCCAAAGAACAGTCATCTTTTGATACTGCACCAAATATTCCGCCCATACTTACCTCTGACTGCTATTATACTGAAAATGAAATCAATCTTCAATCAGTATTCAGTCATTCAATTTGAGGCAGCCTCAACTATTCCTGCATATACGGTTGAATAAGAGAGGCCTGTTTCCTTGCAGATTTTTGACATGCTTTCGTATTCCGGGTAAATGCGTTTTTCGCCATCAGGAAGCGTCACTTCCTTTACATCTGCTTCTCCCCATGCGGTCTGCACTGTATATGTTTTCCTTGGTAAAATTGAACGCTCGTATTTCATCCGGCGGATTCCGATTGTCGTGGTGTTCTTGAAGATAATCTGCTCAAGCTCTGGAACTATGTCCTTGCTGCAAATTACATTCAAAAGCCAGCCAGGACGGTTTTTCTTCATAAAGCAGGGAACATAATGCACGTCGAATGCACCCGCCTTCAACAGAAGCTCCATTACAAAACCAAGCTGCTCTCCGTTTGAGTCATCTATATTTGATTCCAGCTTGTACACCGTGTTAGCGTCATCGCCCTGTACTTCATTTTCCTGAATCATCATTGCACGTAAAATGCTGGGGCGGCGGTAATTTCTTTTTCCTGCTCCCATCCCAATCCTGTTGACTGTAAAATGCCTGGGTAACTGAGCATCTGTCCTGACTGCGGCAACAAAGGCGGCTCCTGTGGGTGTGACAAATTCTCCATGCTCAGACATGATTTCAAGCGGAATATTGTATGCTGATATTATGTGTGTTACAGCTGGTACCGGTACAGGAAGAATTCCATGCTGGCATCTTACGGTTCCTGTTCCCTCGCAAAGATGGGGGACATATACATGTGCAGGGTTTAAATTGTCAAAGCATACTGCCAGTGCGATTATATCAACGATGGAGTCAATGGCACCTACCTCGTGGAAATGCACTTCTTCAACAGGAACATTGTGGGCTTTGGATTCAGCCTGTGCAAGTATGTCGAATATCTTTTTTGCAAGCGTCCTGGCTCCGTCCGTCATCGTGGTTGCATCGATTATTGAATATATCTCGCGGATTCCGGTGTGGTGATGTGAATGTGTGTGTTCGTTCTCATGGTGGTGCTCATTTTCATCGTGATGCTCATCATGCTGATGATGCTCGTGCTCAAGGTGATTCTCATCATGTTCATGATGATGGTGCTCATGTTCTTCGTGGTCGTGTGAATGCTCGTGGCCAAAGAGGTATTCCATGTCGTGGTCGTGGTTCTCGTGCTCGTCATCAAGAATTACGTTGAAGTCACAGCAGCTGATTCCTGCCTTGCTTACCCTGGATATCTCGGTCCTGAAACCCTGTGCCGGAATTGATTTGAGTGCGGCCTCAAGTACGTCCTGATCGGCTCCTGCATCAAGAAGAGCGGCAACTGCCATATCACCGCTGATGCCCGAGGTACATTCAAGATACAAAGAATTGTCTTCCATAATCATTTTCCTTTTGTGCTGCCTGTTACCGCAAGCCTGTTGATTTGTGTCGCAAGATATCCTGCCCCGAAACCGTTATCTATGTTTACAACGCTTATTCCGTTTGAGCATGAGTTGAGCATGGTGAGCAATGCAGAAAGTCCGTTAAAGCTGGCACCGTATCCCACCGAGGTAGGCACTGCAATCACAGGAACGGAGACAAGACCTCCCACTACGCTGGCAAGTGCTCCTTCCATTCCGGCAACTGCCACCACACAGTTTGCACTGTTCAGCTCTTCAACTTTTGAAAGAAGACGATGGATTCCGCTTACTCCGACATCATAGATACGCTCAGCTTTTGTACCGAAGAATTCTGCTGTCTGAGCTGCCTCTTCTGCAATTGGGATATCCGCTGTTCCGGCTGTGCATACGGCTATTTTTCCGATGTGCTCTTTGCCGGATTTTTCAAGCTTGATTATTCTGGAAACTTTGTCGTAAGTTATTTCGGGGAAACCTTTCCTAAGAAGTTCTGCCTGACTTTCTGAAGCCCTGGTTCCGAGTACTTCTCCGTTCTGTTCAAATAGATTTTTAAATATCTGAGTTAAAAATGAGTCGTCCTTGCCCTGACAAAAGACAACTTCTGCAAAGCCAGTACG